>CBDUIO010000064.1:0-10723 GCA_965367355.1 uncultured Flavobacteriaceae bacterium | reverse complement strand
AAGATGATTTTTGTCTGTTGGTTGACCATAAAAAAGTGCCTCAATTTTTATTACCCGAATTAGAAAACAGGAATTTCAAAATACTTTACAATAAAAAAACCGAGCATCATATCCAATTATTGATTTTTAAAAAACAATGAACGGATTAAATACCAATAATGCACCACAGCCAAGAGTGGTTATTCCTCATTTTGTGTTTGGAGCTTTGAGTTTGTTGTTAATTGCTGTACTTCTCGTATTAGCAGATGCAGAATTGTTGGGGTCCTATTTTAATAACAAAATTGTAGCCATTACGCACCTCGCAGTGTTGGGTTGGGGAACCATGATTGTGTTTGGAGCCCTGTATCAGTTAATTCCTGTTGTTTTTGAAACTGCTTTATTCAGTGAAAAATTAGCAAAAATCACATTTTGGTTTTCAGGTGCAAGTGTCTTGTTCTTGTCATACTCAATGTGGATTGGTGATTATACAGGATTATTAACCTATGCCGCAATAGCGATGTTTTTGTCCTTGTTGCTGTTTGTGATAAATGTGGTCCTGTCCTATAAAAATGCAAAACTGAAAAACATCAAGTCTGTTTTCGTAATTACCGCAGTTTTTTGGTTGTTAATTGCAGAGTTGATCGGTTTTTTGATTTCGTTAAATTTTAAGTTTAATTTCTTGTCTGAAATTCATCTGCATTACTTGAAAATACATGCAACCGTTGGATTGATAGGCTGGTTCTTAATGTTGATAATAGGAGTTGGTTCAACCTTGTTGCCTATGTTTTTAATCTCTCACGATTTGAAAGAAGGCAAACTAAAATTCTCTTATTTTCTTATTACTATCGGACTTGTAACTGCTGTGTTGAATTGGTTTCTATGGAAAAATAATGTTGTCGATTATGTAATGGCTGTTTCAATTGTTACTGGAATTCTATGCTTTGTTTCATATATCTACGATTCATACAAAAACCGACTTCGAAAAAAATTGGATGTCGGGATGCAATATTCAATGATTGCCATTGCAGCGATTTTTGTGCCTTTTATTCTGATTGGATTTGTAATGTTTAATGCCAGTATTGAATCCGAATTTATGTTTAGAATTATTACTCTTTACGGATTTTCAGTCATCTTCGGATTTATAACCACGCTTATTTTAGGGCAGACATATAAAACTTTGCCGTTTATTGTCTGGTTGTACAAATACAAAAGTTTGGTAGGAAAAGCCAAGACACCTTTACCACGAGAATTGTATTCAAATAGAATAGCAAACATACAAATGATGGCCTATTTTTTGTTTATTACCATAATGGTTATAGGATTATTGGTGAACAATATTATTTTAATTCGAATTGGAGCATACATTTTAATCGTTGTTGCTGTATTGTATAATTTGAATGTGCTTAAAATTGTAAGGCACAAAGTTAAAACCGAAAAATTATGACTACTGAAGAAATTACAAATTTTGAAATTGAAGTGTTAGAATTATTAAAAAATGTAATGGATCCGGAAATAGAGATCAACATTGTGGATTTAGGACTGATCTATAAATTGGATTTTGACGGAAAAGACACCATAGATATTGATCTAACATTCTCCACGCCTTCTTGTCCGTTGGGCGATACCATTGTAGCGAATATAAAGGCAGTTATAGAACAAAAATACCCAAATATGTCTACTCACATTAATATTGTTTTCGAACCACGATGGAGCACTAATTTAATCAGTGAAGAAGGCAAGAAGATCTTAGGAATGTAATTTAATATGAATTGATAAGGCTACTCGTTTAATGATTTATGTGGTTCAGTAAAATAACCATTTCATTTTAAATTTTTTATATTGTCTACTATATGTCTTATGTAACGCCTTATTGGTTTGTAATTCTTGTAGCCATCGTAATTATTTACATTGTTATTAGTATTGCCTTGTATTATCTTCAGGATTACGCCTTGTTTAAACCGGAAAAACTACCGGAAGATTTTCAGTTCTATTATGAAAACCAGGAAACCAAGGAATACAATCTAACGACCAGAGATGGAGCAAATATTAATGGCTTACGGTTTTTCCCAAAAGGAGAAAGTAAAGGTATAGTACTCTACTTAAAAGGAAATTCAAAAAGTATTAAAGGTTGGGGAAAATTTGCGGTAGATTTTACAAGACATGGTTATAACGTTTTAATGGTAGATTATCGAGGATTTGGAAAAAGCACGGGAAGACGATCGCAAAAAAACATTAAACGTGATTTGCAGCTTGTGTATGACAAAGTAAAAGAACAAACCACAGAAGACAGGATCATTTTATACGGACGCTCATTAGGCTCAGGGTTTGCAACAAAACTGGCATCAACCAATAATCCTAAAATGCTTATTCTGGATGCACCTTATTATAGTCTGACAAAAGTAACGGCACGCTATATGCCCTTTATGCCTTTTTCCGTTTTAATGAAATATCCTTTACCAACCTATAAGTGGCTAAAATATGTGCAGTGTCCCATTCATATTATTCATGGAACAAATGATAAATTAATACCCTATAAATCCAGTTTAAAACTGTCTAAAATAAATCCGAAACTAACTAAATTACATACGGTAATTGGTGGAGGACATAAAAATTTGAATAATTTTGAAGCCTATCATACCATGTTGGACGACATTTTAAATTCTGAACCTAAATCAATAGACCTTTCAACCACAAGTATTAATGTTATTCACTCGTCAAAAAAAAACAAAACAAAAGCTTAAACAAGCAGTAATTGGTTTATTGGGCATATATCTTATGATTGGAACCGCTCTATATTTTCTACAGGAAAAAATATTATTCAGACCTACAGTTCTGAATCAGACTTATGTATTCAAATTCTCACATCCTTTTGAAGAGCTGTTTCTGAAGTCGGATGATGGTGCAGTGATTAATGCGATTCATTTTAAAGTAGAAAATCCTAAAGGTGTTATTCTATATCTTCACGGTAATGCCGGTGACTTATCGCGTTGGGGAAAAATTACAGAATATTTTGTGGAAAAGGAATATGATCTGTTAGTAATGGATTACAGAACCTATGGAAAGAGCACAGGAGCCTTAAGTGAACATGCCTTATACAGTGACGCGCAACTGTGCTACGATTATTTAAAAGACCGTTATAATGAAGATGAGATAACAATTTATGGAAGGTCGCTGGGAACAGGAATTGTTACCTATATCGCATCTGCCAATAATCCAAAGCAAATAGTGCTGGAAACCCCTTATTATAGTATTGTAGATGTTGCTAAATATAGGTTTCCGTTTTTTTCTGTTGAGCAAATGTTGCATTACAAAATACCTGCAAATGAATTTATACAAAATGTAACATGTAACATTCACATCATTCATGGAACAGATGATAATGTGGTTCCTTTTGAATCCGGAGAGAAGTTATTTAAGGTGTCTCCACAAAATCTAACAACCTTTACTGTTATAGAAAATGGCAGCCATAATGACCTGATACAGTTTGACTCTTACCACAAAAAAATCAAAGAGATACTTCCTTAAGTATAGAATATCAAAAAGCCATTCGAGAGAATGGCTTTTATTTATGTATTCTAATTTCCCCTTTATATTTGATCACATGGTTACATTTTTTTTAAGTGGTGAATCATGTTCATGCACTACCTTCCAGCCTTCAACTGTTCTAGCAAGTAATAAAAATATTTGGTTGTTTACATAAACCGAATCCTCCCCAAATTTTAAGTAGCAATCAGAATGAAAAGTAATGTAGGCAACATCTCCATAAACAGCTATTTTTATATCCATTACATCTAATTTTACAATCTCGGTTACAGAACCAAAAACAGCACATTCAGTGGCTTAATATCTATGTTACCAACTCTTGATTCTCGGTTGTCGAACTCTGTAAACTTAGACCTATAGGTATGAAAAGAATTAAGTTTATGCCTATGCTCCTGTATTTAAATTTTTAAGAAAATTTAAAAATTTATGTCAAATGCTAGATCAAGTCAGATGATAAAACCGATAGTATTCAAAACCATTACGGATTATAACCATAATGGTTTTGCGTTTTTATGTTTAGTTTTATTATGGTAGATTTTCAGGAGAATGATGTTCGTGAACCAATTTCCATTCACCCTGTATTTTAACAAATAACAAAGTAATTAGATTATTGATTGGACCAATTCCGTCTACCACAAAATCTGAGATAAAGGTTACATTAGCTACATTCTCATGATATACAACAATATTCACAGTATTAGCTTTAGCTGCAAATTGAGTAACCTTGTTATTACCAAAAAAATCACGTTCATTAGCTTCATTCTCCTCGCTATTGAAAGAATATCCATTACCCTCACCATCGTAGTTGAATTCAGTAAACTTTGGCCCATAGGCATGAAAAGAGATAAGTTCATCCATATTTTCGGGTCCTGTTCCAGAATTTGTCATTATAGTTGCTCCAATGTCTCCAAAAGTTCCGAAGACCTCTTGCTGTGCTGGTGAACTTAGGTCAGCAGGTTCAGAAGGATATGAAGTTTCACCTCCTGTTGATGCTACCACCTCTTTAGGAGAATGATGTTCATGAACTATTTTCCATTCACCATCAGTTTTAACAAATACTAAAGTAATTAGATTATTGACTATATTTAATTCGCCACCAATCAACAGTTCAAAATCTGAGATAAAGGTTACATTAGCTACATTCCCATAATATACAGCAACTTTCAAAGTTCCAGGGACAGTTGCAAATTTTTGAACGCCTCCTGGGTCTACTATAGTACCAAAAAGCGTACGTTCATTAGCTTCATTTTCCGCAGCAGTGTAAGAGCGTCCCACACGATTAAAATCGTAGTTGAATTCGGTAAACGTGTATCCCTCATAATCATGAAAAGAGATAAGTTGGTCCATATATTCATTTGCATCTGGTTCATCAACAAAAGGCAATCCATATCCTTCTCCAGCTCCGAGTGTAATATTTGTTGCAATGGCCCCAAAAGTATCTAAAACCTCTTTTTGTTCTTTTTTATATTTCCGATGAATTTGAGATGAACCATTAGATGCTTTTGCAAGCGTTTCTGATTCTTGAACATTCTCTGATTCTTGTACATTGTCTTCATTATCTGAACACCCAAATACTAATAAAAGGGATGTTAGAATTACTGGTAATACTAGTTTTGTTTTCATAATAATATATTTAATTGGTTAATAGTTGAATTCTATGTGTTTAAATTGTTGATTAAAAACACATTACAATGTTAACGCATAGTTTTAATTATGACATGTACTATTCGTTCAAAAACTAGGAATATTCGGTCATCTTGATAAAAAATGTGTGTAAATTGTTTTGTTGGTAGTGAATAATAACTTTTTAGTCTGTTGTATATGAGAAAACAATTTATGGTCGATCATTAGGTACAGGAATAGCAACTCACATGGCGTAAATGAATAAACTCAAACAGTTAATTTTAGAAACACCTTATTATAGTATTGTAGATGTTGCTAAATTCAGGTTTCCGTTTTTTTCTGTTGAGCAAATGTTGCATTACAAAATACCTGCAAATGAATTTATACAAAATGTAACATGTAACATTCACATCATTCATGGAACAGATGATAATGTGGTTCCTTTTGAATCCGGAGAGAAGTTATTTAAGGTGTCTCCACAGAATTTAACATCTTTTACTGCAATTGAAAATGGAAGTCATAACAATCTGATTAAATTTGATACTTACCATTTGAAAATTAAAGAAATATTTCCTTAAACTCTTAAAATTTTAACCTTAGTAATTCCTATTCTTAAGGAAAAGATAAAATACGATTCTGCAATGTTAAACATTTCATAATGAGTGTAACATTGGCTGAAATTTTGAGTCTATACTGTATACTAAAAAATCAAAAACCAATGAAATCAATAATCACCTTTTGTAGCATGCTATTGATCACAATTTCAGCTACGTCATTCAACACCGTTGAAGATCCCGACTCACTATCTGTAAAGTGTACTGAAGTAAATTTTGAAAAATGTGAAATTGTCAATATGGATGCTTCTAAAGAAAATGAACCTGTAAATATTGATGAGTTATTTGTCTATGAAATAGAAGAAGAAGTCAATATTAGTTTTGATACCAAACAATTCTTGCCAGAAGGTTTCAACCCTTTTAAAGGCATTGGAGATTTGGATTGGGCTTCAATAGAACTTGAGGAGCTCGAAGAAGAATTATCAATTCCTTTTGATACAAAGCAATTCCTGCCGGAAAACTTTAATCCTTTAATAGGTTTAGGCGATTTGGACTGGTCAAAGATTGAATTGATCGAAATAGAAGAAGAAGTAGAGATCGATTTTGATACAAAACTATATTTGCCAAGAAACTTTGATGCTCATAAACCATTTGCCGGTATCTAGAATTAGGATAATATAAAACTAATTTGCCACTCGAATGAGTGGCTTTTTTCTGCAATAAAATGAGTTCATTAGAAAAAAGCTGCCCGAGAGGACAGCTTTAATCAAGACTAAATCAAAAAATCAAAAAACAAAACTATTCGGTTATATAGGCAAGCCTAATTTTAGTTTTATGGTATTCAGGAGAAAATCGAAATAAGTTAGTTACTTGATTTTCCCAATCTAATATGATATCAAAATAGCTGGTGTTTTGTGCAGCCATTATTTCATTACAATCTTCACAGATATGTTTATATCCTAAAAAGTAGTGTCCGAATTCATGAAATGCAACCACTTTTAAAATTTCCTTGTCTAAAAGGGTTACCCAGCTAAAGATTATTTTTTCCACATCGTTATTTTTATTCCGAACCAGCATACCCAGGGTTCCTCCATTAGGAGTTATTCCTATGGTATCTACAACTGAGATCTGTTTTAATTTGAATAGCTTTTCATGATAATCTATATTATAGGTATCACAAAGTTTTAAAAAGTCATCAAGAATTGGTTGTACCAAACCGTCAACATGCAATTCATTTTCCTGAGTATATGTTGGGATTTTATCATTATCATTTTGACTGTATACAAAATGTATAAAGAGAAGAAACAACACATGTAGGTTTTTGCGGGCCATTTTCTTGTTGATTTTGGGGCTAAGTAATTATAAAATAATAGATTATATAATTACATCAACAGAACTAATGTATTATAATATTTTCAGAAATCCAAAAAAATATGCATTTAATCGATGAAAAATACATTTTAACGATGGGAATGAATGCCTTGGCTATTACAGTTAATAAGAAAAAAGCTGCCCGAGAGGACAGCTTTGATCAAGACTAAATCAAAAAATCAAAAAACAAAACTAATCGGTTAGATAGGCAAGCCTATTAATAGTTTTTACTGTATTCAAGGGAATAGGTATTGGTTTATTGTTACTATATTCCCCGTCAAAAATATTGTTTAGATCATCATTAAAGGCCTGAATGAACCCCTCAACGTACCAATCATTTCCATCCCTGAAAGAATCCGTAAACTTTAAACAAACTTCTTTTATAGAATTTATAGATATCGTTATAATGAATTGGATAAGTAAGATCATGAGTATCATTCAAGTTTAATTTGGGTTAAAATATTAAATAATGTTGTTTAGATAATTATTTAATACTGCTAAACTAATTCATTAATTGGAGAAAAACAAGAAAAAAGTGCATTTTATCGAAAAAAAATGCATTTGAACGATGTTTTAGAATTGCATTCAGGATTGAAATTATATAAAAACATCAAATCAATATGCTGTAAAACAGATAGTTACTGATATTTAATGTAAATAAATTGTGTGATATTTCGGTATAAGGATAATTGTTCCTTTTCCTTAAGAAAAAAAGAGCAGAATTTTCTGAATTTAAGGAAATTAGAATTTTACTCCTGCAATTCCACTATTAAAAGATCATCAGTTTTTGTGACTTTGGTCAACCCAAGTTTTGCTAATCCTTTCATGCCTTTATCCCAGCCCTTGTTACTTAAACCTGATTTCGATTTAAGATCGGTCAGGTTCATGGTTTTTTCTTTTTTAAGTATCTCAAAAATGGCTTTCTCGTTATCACTTAAATCCAGTGGTTTCTTCTCTGGTTTCATTTGAGGAAAGAACAATACTTCCTGAATGGATTGATTGTTTGTAAGGAACATGACCAGTCTGTCCATACCAATGCCCATTCCTGAGGTTGGAGGCATTCCATATTCTAAGGCGCGAAGGAAATCGTGATCAATAAATTCGGTTGCCTCATCATCTCCTTTTGCAGCCAATTTTAGCTGGTGTTCAAATCGTGCACGTTGATCGATAGGATCATTCAGCTCAGAATAAGCATTGGCTATTTCCTTGCCACAGATCATCAGCTCAAATCGTTCTGTCAATTCAGGGTTTGACCTGTGCTCCTTACATAACGGGCTCATTTCCTTTGGGTAATCAATGATAAAGGTTGGCTGAATGTAATTGCCTTCACATTTTTCTCCAAAGATCTCATCGATCAGTTTGCCTTTACCCATGGTTTCATCAACTTCAACACCCATTTTTTTCGCTGCTTCACGTATTTCAGATTCAGTTTTACCAAGAATGTCAAAACCGGTAAATTCTTTAATGGAATCGGCCATAGTTATTCTTGGGTATGGTGCTTTGTAGTCAATTTCATGTTTGCCATATTTCGCTTTTGTGCTTCCATTAACAGCTACCGCACAATATTCTATTAAGGCTTCACAGAAATCCATCATCCAGTTATAGTCCTTATAGGCCACATAAATTTCCATGGCTGTAAACTCCGGATTATGGGTTCTGTCCATGCCTTCATTTCTAAAATTCTTTGAGAATTCATAAACCCCGTCAAATCCGCCAACGATCAATCGTTTTAAATACAGCTCATTGGCAATTCTCATATAGAGAGGCATGTCTAATGTGTTGTGGTAGGTTTTAAATGGTCTTGCTGCCGCACCTCCCGGAATAGGTTGCAAAATTGGTGTTTCAACTTCAAAATATCCTGCTTTGTTAAAGAACTCACGCATGGCATTAAAAAGTTTTGTGCGCTTAACAAATACGTCTTTTACATGAGGATTCACAACAAGATCTGCATAACGTTGTCTGTACCTTAGTTCCGGATCATTGAATTCATCATGTATATTTCCTTCAGCATCTTTTTTAGGCAATGGAAGTGGTCGCAACGCTTTACTCAATAAGGTGAAATCTTTGACCATGATGGTTTTTTCACCAACCTTCGTTTTGAATAATTCACCTTCAATACCTATAAAATCGCCTATGTCCAGCAACTTTTTATAAACATCATTGTATTTGCTCTTATCCTCTCCTTTGCAAATCTCATCTCTGTTAAAGTAAACCTGAATGCGTCCATGGCTATCCTGTAGCTCGGCAAAACTGGCATTCCCCTGAATACGTCGCGACATCAGTCTGCCGGCTATAACAACTTTCTTGCCTTCCTTAAAAGAATCGTGTATAGATTTTGAAGTGTCTTTAACTTCATAAAGGTTTGCCGGATAAGGATTGATTCCTAATTCCCTCAATTTCTTTAATTTATCTCGTCTTACTAATTCTTGTTCAGAAAGCTGCATGAATGTGTTTTTTAGAACTGCAAAATTAAACTATTTAAAAAAAATGAAAAGCTTCTTTTGAAATATTCTTTGTTGCGATATGAAAATCAATTTGTGTTCATGATATTAATCATAGATAGGTTTATGACAATTCCTTTATTTTAATGAAATTTTAAAGTCATAATATTCAATAATTAAAAAAGTATAAATAAAAATGAAGCAAGTTATTTTAGCATTGATTACAGCAGTTTTTTTCAATTTCAATTCGGTTGGACAAGACTTGTCTCCGTACATAAAAGTTGGTGAATCTACAGAGTCTGTTCAACAGGTATCAGAACAGGTGATACAGGCATTAAAGGACAATTCCTTTATTGTGCTAGGTTCGTATAATCCATCCAATAAAAGTTCATTGAAAGTAATCGCCTTTACCAGAACCGATCTTAAAAATGCCGTGATAAAAGTGGTTGATCGTGGTGCTTTAGCAGCAACTATGAAAGTTGGACTGGTGCAAAAAGACGGTAAAGTAGTCATATCTTATACAAATCCGGACTATTTGTTAAGAGCGTATCTCCCAACAAATTACAATACGTTTAAATCAACATTTGTTAAGTTTAGTTCCGATCTTAAAGCAGCCTTTTCCGGACTTGGAAATGAATTCACTCCTTTTGGAGGCACGGTTGCAGCAGATAAATTAGGGAAATACCACTACAAGATCATGATGCCTTATTTTACTGATCCTGTAGAATTGAAGGAGTTCGCCTCTTTTGAGGAAGGATTGAATGTCATTAGCAGTAATTTAAAGACTAAAAAAGGGAATACCCTTGAAGTTTACCGACTTGTTTTTGATAAAGAAAAGGTAGCAGTATTTGGCGTTGGATTGAGAAGTACTGAAGATGGTGAATCTCATTTCCTGCCTAAAATAGGTGAGGATCATGTTGCGGCGATGCCATATGAGATCATTCTGCAAGGCACCAAAGCCACAATGCTTCACGGTAAATATAGAATTGCCCTTCACTGGCCAGATCTTACCATGGGAACTTTTATGAAGATCATGAGTACTCCCGGAGATATTGAAGATACTCTTGAGGGGTTGTGTGAATAAACCGGTTTAATCTTTATAAAATATTTTTAGGACGTTGTAACAATACGCTTGTTATAGCGTCCTATTTATGTATAAGAATTAATTTATACGAGTAATTTTTTGTTATGAGTTTTTGGAGAGTCCTTCTT
>CBDUIO010000063.1:0-10932 GCA_965367355.1 uncultured Flavobacteriaceae bacterium | reverse complement strand
CAGTTCCTTTTCATCATAGATTGGAATGCCATTCGGATACAATTTTCCTGCTAATGAAGCCGGATATTTTCTGTCATTGATATCCGGAATTTGAGCGGCTGTAAAAGCGACAACTTCATAGTCTTCATTATCACGATATACGGTATTGAAATTGTGGAAATCACGTCCGGCAGCACCCATAATTAGGACTCGTTTTTTCATAATATTTAGTTATTTTTTAGTTATAAATTTTAAACCACTAAGGTACCTGAAGCAAGGATGAATTAAAATGATAATTGTCACTAATAGCTGTCAGAAATAGATATCCATAAAAGATTTGTAACATAAAAAACCCAATGAAACTTTCATTGGGTTTTTCTACTAACTAACTAATTCAATAACTATTTAAAGTGCGAAGTGTTTTTTGCCTTTCCAGATAGCATCCTGAGAGTTACTAAACCGAATGACATGTCTGTCTATGAATAATTCCTCTCTCGTAATGCCACTTATGTCCCTGAGTTTTTTAATTGTAGCTCTCATGTTTTCTGTTTTTTATTTATTTAATTTCTTTTGGCTGGTCTAAATGACTCAATTATCTGAAACGTCTTCTAGTATTCCATTGGTAGCTGTTTGAATTTGGGGTTCTGCTTGTGATTTGATTGGTGTTTAAAGTTCTCATGATCTGATTTTTTTATGATTGATTGATTTTGATTAATGTTTTTGTTTGTGATTATCTGAATCGTCTTTTAGAATTCCAGTTATAACTATTGCTGTTTGGAAGTTTTCCGCTAATCTGATTGTTGTTTAAAGTTCTCATGTCTTGTATTTTTCTTGTGCTGAATTTAGTTCAGTATGATTGTTTTGTACTATATAGACGAAGCATGAGAAAAAATGTTACAGTACTATGTATTGCATAATACTAATTTAATAAAACTTTAACATTGTAGTAGTTTAAGAATATTGATTGTAATACTATTTCTTGGTATTTTAAAGAATAATCATACAAATTAAAATATTTTTTATATATTTAGCTTTCTCCAAATGATGAGCCTTATCTTAAATGATCAATTCAAAGTTGTTCATTTATTATATTATTAGATCCCAATCGTTTTATCAATGTTTATTTAAAATGCTATACAATGGTTGTATGGTACTGTTACTAACCAACAAATTTATTATTATGATCAAAAAATCAATTTCATTAATCGTCATGGTTTTCATTGTCTGTGGAACTATGATGACTGCTACTGCCCAGGAAGACAAGTCCTACGAAATGTGGGAAAGCATTATGTTAACTCCAGACTATACAAAATTAAAGGTATTGTCAACTAACATGCGTAATCACAATGCCAAGTATCACAAGGATGGTCCGTACAAAGCAACTGTTTACAATATTACAACGGGACCTAATTCGGGAAAACTGATTTGGGAGATGGGACCAATGATGCATAAACATAATGATTCCAGACCTAGTAAAGGTGGTCATGACGAAGACTGGAGAGATAATGTCATGCCTTACATTAAAAAAATGCATACCGTAGAATATTGGAAAGCAGATGATAAACTTTCTAATACGGCAATGCTGGATGATGACAACTCTAAATATCCACTTTTATATGTTAGATATTTTGAAGTTGATAATGACTTTAGCTCTTCTGTAAAACCGCATTTTACGATGGTAAGTGAAGTAGTGAAAAAGATGGAAGGTGTTAATCCTTGGGGTGTTTATTACAATGAATTCAGGCAGGGAGATTTAGGACGACATATCGCTACGGTAGGCTTCCTGAAAAACTGGGCTGAGCTTGACGACGAACCTTTGTTCAGGAAAACCTTTGACAAAGTTTATGGCGAGGACAAATGGGATGCATTCGTAGATAACGCTGAACGTACCTTTACAAATACATGGGACGAAATTTGGGCTTATAATAAGGAAATGAGCGGAGATTAGTTCATCTTAAAACCTACTAACCAACCAATTGGAAACCCTTTTTGATATATATCAATTGGGGTTTTTTCATGCAATAGTTTAAGCTGCTCTTGGATCTGATTTTAATTTTAGCTTTCTTGACCAGATAATATCGATGGAGTAAAAATCGAACTCTTCAGTCACTTTGCCGTAACAGGCATAAACACCTGTACCATGAATTGGATAGGTCTCTACAACCTTAGTAAAATGAACCACATCAAAATACTCGCCATCCAGATCTGTAAAACTGGTGAAACGCATCAGCTTACCCTGAGATGATTTATGAAATCGTGTATGGACCATAATACCATAGATCAGGATGGGTTTATTGATATTATTGGCCATATCCTTTGCTCTAAGATCGCTTTTAATAGGTTCATCAACAAGATCAAAATAATCGCATAAAGGAAAACCTAATAATTCCATTTCATCATAGGCATTTTCAAGCCATGTGGAATTCAGTTTGGGAATATTGAATTTTTTATGCTGTATCTTGAATAGCCTGGATTGTGTGGTTTTGTCCTGATGTGCATTCAGTTTAAAAATGGCCTGCCATAATAATTCGCATTTTGGCAGATCGGTAAATCTAAAGGCATCAATCCTTATCAAAATAGTGAGTTGCTCTATGCTGATGGCGACTCTGTCAATAAAATCATCCAGTGATCTGAATGGACCGAAAAGCTGCCTTTCTGATAATATCCTCTTAATGACCAATCGTTCCAGACTTCTCAGATATCCGAAGCCCAAATAAATGTCCTCCCCTATTATGATATTAGGATGGTCACTCGTATTAATACATGGTGCATGTATCCTGCCTCCACACATTTTAGTCTCATGAATATAATGTGCTACACTGTAAAAACCGCCGCCATTATTGAGTACAGCTACCATAAATTCCAAAGGAAAATAGCATTTAAGGTACAGGCTCTGATAGCTCTCTACGGCGTATGATGCCGAGTGGCCCTTGGCAAAGGCATAACCGGCAAAGCTTTTTATTTGCTCCCAAACTTCAAAGGTCAATGAATCAGGATAGCCTCTGTTACGGCAATTATTGATGAACTTCTCCTCCACCGCCTGAAACTCGCTTCTGGAACGAAATTTACCGCTCATGCCTCGTCTAAGCACATCGGCTTCTCCCAGATCCAATCCCGCAAACTGATTGGCTACTTTTAAAACATCTTCCTGGTAGACCATGATACCATAGGTTTCCGGCATGATCTTATTCAGGATCGGGTTAGCTTCTTTTCGTTTTTCCGGATTGCGCTGTCTTATAATAAAGGCGTTCTTCATTCCCGAACTGGAAACCCCTGGTCTTATTATAGAGCTCGCAGCTACCAAACCCAGATAATCCTGAGTCTGCAATTTGGTCATCAAACCACGCATTGCAGGCGATTCAACATAATAGGCTCCAATAGCCTTCCCTTGTTTTAACAGGTTATTGATATTAGGATCCTTTTTAAACACTTCTACTCTGGTAATATCTATTGGTGGCAGTTCGGGTCTGTTGTGTCTGACAATTTCAATGGCATCCTTGATTTTGGCCAATCCGCGTTGTCCCAGAATATCAAACTTAAAGATGCCTGCATCTTCGGCAATGATCATATCAAACTGAACCGTGGGAAAGCCTTTTGGAGGCATATCTGTTGCTGAATAATAATGTATGGGTTTCTCCAGAATTAAAACCCCACAGGAATGCACACTTAAGTGATTTGGAAAACCTTTTATCAACTCGCCGTACTTCAAGACCAGTTTTGCAATATCATCCAGGTCATTAGGATTGTATCGTCCGCTGCTCAACTTATCGATCTCTTCTTTTGGCATTCCAAACACCTTACCTAATTCTCTGACAACGGCTCTCTTTTTAAAGGTGTTATAGGTGGCAAGCAACGCTACATGCTTAAACCGATCAAAAATATATTGCGTAACATCATCGCGTTCTTTCCAGGAAAAGTCAATATCAAAATCGGGTGGCGATGTTCTGTATGGATTGATGAATCGCTCAAAATACAGATCCAGTTCTATGGGATCCACATCAGTAATACCAATGATATAAGCAACAATACTGTTGGCTCCACTGCCACGACCTACATGAATGTAACCCATCCGTTTTGAATAGGAAACGATATCGTGATTGATCAAGAAATAAGAAACAAAATCCATTTTCTTGATGGTTTCCAGTTCCGTTTGCAGGCGTTTCTTTACAGTATCGGTCACTTTGCTGTATCGTTTTGGCAAACCGTCTTCGCATAGTTTTACAAGCAATTCATAGTCTTCTTCTTTGGAATTTGAATACACACGCTGATTTTGAGAGATCCTGCTGTTTCCAAAATCAAAATGGATCGAGCATGACTGCAACAATTTTTCGGTATTAGCAATGATGTGCGGGAATTCAGAAAAAGCTTCGAGTAACTCGGCTTTACTCAACATGGTATCGGTCAACTTACATTCCTCGCTTTTATCAAGTTTGCTCAGTAAGGTGTTCTTATCAATAGCGCGCAATAGCCTATGCGCATTGAAATCGCGTTTATTTCTAATCGTAACCTGTTGTTGAACAACTAATTTATCTCTGAATTTTTTAAGATTTGAAAAGGGTAGTTTTTTTAATTCTTCAACACTGATTCCGATGAACTCATTGGATTGAAATGTTGTTTTATCGTGAAGCAATACATTTTCAAACGGATAGATAAAAAATACATCGGATAACATGGGTGCTTTATGCGGAATTCGTTTTTTTTTCTGAGAGTGATGAGATAAGAACTCATTCAACTGCTGAAAACCCACATTGTTCTTGGCCAAACCAACGTATTGCTGATCGTTTCCATTTCTGAAATCAATGCCAATAACCGGTTTGATGTTGAAATCTTCAGACTTTCTGATAAAATTCAGACATGCCGACGTATTATTGATATCTGTTAATGCCAGGGTTTCAATACCCTTTTCCTTTGCTGATTCCAGGAGTTCAACTTCAGAAAACGTTCCGAAGCGCAATGAATAATATGTGTGGCAATTGATATACATTACTGTTTTCTATGTGCCAAAAGAACCGGAGGTTCGCCATTGAACGGGTTTTGAAAACGACCTATAGTTCTTGCTCCCATGGCAGAGGCTCGTGTCACGCTTAATTCACCAAATCGCTTCCTGATAGAATCCATGGCACTGTACAGATTGATCATCTCCTCTGTGTCATCAAACAGATTGATCTGATAATTGCCACTTACCAGGTTTGTAAACCTGACGCCTACCAAACGAATCAACAAACGCCTCTCATAAAGTCTGTCAAACAATTCCAAAACCTTAGGAATGATCACATGATCTGCGCTGGAATAAGGAATACTGGCTTGTTTGGTGTAGGTGTTAAAATCTGAATACCTGATCTTTACAGCAATGGTACAGGCCAGTTTATTGCCTCTTCGCAGTTGAAAAGCCAAATTCTCTGCCATGGCAAAAATGGTGGTCCTTAGTCGTGTAACATCAATGGTATCCTTATCAAAGGTTCGTTCTGTAGAGATGGATTTACGTTCGTGGAACGGAATGAGTGGTACGTTGTCAATTCCGTTAGCACGCTTCCAGATCGTTCTGCCATTAACACCCAAAACACTGGTCATCATTTCTACAGGCATTTGCTGTACAACCCTTACCTTATCCACTCCCAGATTCCTTAGCACCTGATAGGTCTTATCTCCTACAGATGGTATTTTCCTGATGGATAGAGGTGCTAGGAACGCCTTTTCAAATCCATGATCGATGCACAACTGATTATTGGGTTTTGCCTCTCCTGTCGCGACCTTAGAGACAATCTTATTGGCAGAAAGCCCAAAAGAGATCGGCAATCCGGTTTCCATTATTATTTTTTGGCGTAATTCTGATGCGTATTTATAGGTTCCGAAGAATTTATCCATTCCGCTTAGGTCGGCATAGAATTCATCTATACTCGCTTTTTCAAAAACAGGCGCATGCTCTTTTATGATATCGGTCACCTGATGCGAATATTTTGTGTAAATGGATGAATTGCCGCGTATTACAACTGCTTCCGGACATAGTCTTCTGGCGAGCTTCATTGACATGCCTGAATGCACTCCAAAACCTCTGGTCTCGTAACTGCAAGCCGCTACAACGCCTCTGTCTCCTGTACCTCCAACTAACAAAGGTCGTTTTTGTAACCTGCTGTCTATCAGCCGCTCACAGGAAACAAAGAAAGTATCCAGATCTAAATGCAAAATATTCCTGTTCATTTTACAAAATTAGCTACTATTTTTAGCAATTATTGCTTATATTTGTAGCATTATGAAGATTGTATCAAAAAATATCAGGCATTTAAGACGACTTAAAGGACTGACTCAGGAAGTTCTGGCAGAAGACTTGAATGTAACACGCTCACGCATCAGTTCTTACGAAGAGAACAGGTCTGCTCCTACTATTGAGATGCTTATCAAATTATCTGATTATTTTAAGGTTCCGATAGATATATTATTACGAAACGACTTGACCAAGGCCAAAGATTCATCCTTCATAGAAATTGGCAACCAACGTGTCTTATTCCCTATTACTGTGGACGATGACAATAACAACCTGATCGAAGTCGTACCTGTAAAAGCATCTGCCGGTTATCTGGCAGGTTATGATGACCCGGAGTATATTGAACAATTAGAAAAGATCAAACTCCCTTTCCTGCCAACAGGAAAGCACAGAGCCTTTCCTATTAAAGGAGATTCCATGCTACCCATGAAAGAAGGCTCCTTTGTTATAGGCCGTTTTGTTGAAGACAGAAATGAAATCACTGACGGTAAAACTTACGTTTTAATCACCTTAAATGATGGCATGGTCTATAAACGGGTTTACAATCAAATCAAACAAAGCAATTCCCTCCAATTGGTCTCAGACAATAAAAACTATAAACCATTTGAAGTATCTATAGACGAAGTCCTGGAGCTATGGGAATTTACCTGCAGCATCAATACTCAGGAATACACTAAAGAAGAATTGAAAATAAGCAGCATATTGAATATGTTCAATGATCTGGGAGTTGAATTAAAGGCGCTCGAGAAAATAAAGAGCTGACATATATAGACTTTCTAACCACTACTTTCAGAAATGCTTTTTCACATAATTACGAAAAATCAGCTTATTCAACAAATAATATCGTTATAAACAATTCATTTTCAATACTTAAAGTTATAAATAAGTCAAATATTAATTTTAAATCAATCATTAAATCTTAAATAATTATGCATTTCATCGTATTTATTTGCGTTTTATAGATAATAATCAAAAATATTTCTATATTGCAACCTTATAATATGCTATTAAAAATAATATAATTTTAATATTACAACATTAATAATTCATTAACCCCAAGTACGATGAACAAAATTACTTATGTAACTGTTTTGCTATTGCTAGTTACGCAGTTTAGTTTCTCACAAGAAAAAATCGTTTCTAAACGAATTGAAATTCAAAATCCATCAAGAGCTCAATTATTACAAATAAAAGATGCCGGATTTGATTTGTCCTGTGGTGCCATTTTTAAAGACAACTCATTGATTCTAGAAGTTGGTCAACAGGAATTAAACGAACTGGATTCAAGACTCATTAATTATAATGTGACAATTGATGACCTAATAGGTTATTATAAAGAAAAAACAGAAAGAGAGCTTCCAATTGCAAAAATGCAACTGGAACAAATGAAGGCTGAAAGTGCTGCTCTAAGATCTTTGAGTACACAATCAGAATCTATAGACAATTTTATTCAATACGAAGGATGTAGTGAAGTCGATTGGGCTGTGCCATCTAACTTCAATTTAGGAAGTATGGCAGGTTGTTTAACCTATAGCGAAATGCTTGCGGAACTTGACCAAATGCGTGCCTTATATCCTAACCTGATTTCTGCTAAAACAGATGCTTCTCCCGGAACGGTGACACATGGAAACTCGTATACAGCAGGTGGCTATGATAGCTGGGCAGGACAACCTATATATTATGTAAGGATCTCAGACAATCCTGATACCGATGAAACCAACGAACCGGAATCTCTATATTCTGGTATGACACACTCTCGTGAGGTAAGTAGTATGATGAACTTAATTTACTACATGTGGTACATCCTGGAAAACTATGATACAGATCCCGGAATAAAGAATTTAGTAGACAATCATGAAATGTATTTCATTCCTGTTGCTAATCCGGATGGACTCATGTGGAATGAACAAGTCGCGCCGTCTGGTGGTGGTATGCAACGTAAAAATCTTGGTCCCTACAACACAGGGAATAATACCCTTAGAGGAGCAGATCTTAATAGAAATTATGACTATTTCTGGGGCGACAATCCCATATATGATGGCTCGTCGAGCTTCGTAACCAGTGATACATACAGAGGTCCTTCTGCTTTCTCTGAACCAGAAACTCAAATTGTTAGAGACTTTTCAGCAACTAGGCAGTTCAAGACAGCTATGAATCACCATGCAACTTCCAATTTAATACCCCATGCATACAATGGATATCCTGCTGCTCCTCCATCAGGAAGGGAAGCTGAATACCATAAATTTTGCCATGATATGACGCGCTTTAACCGATATATTTATGGTGAAGCCCCGGATATTCTAACAATTGCAAATGGTGATATGAGTGACTGGATGCTTGGTGGAGTTGCAGATGTTAATGGATCTACGGGTTCAGGTCAGGGTATTTTAGCCTTAGCTCCTGAAAATGGTGCATGGGATGGAAGCGAAGGTGGATTTTGGCCAAATTCAACAGAAATCGTTGATATTGCAAAAAGAGCTATGAGAATGAATTTTGCCAATGTGTACCACAGTGGTAAGTTTGCTCAATTTCATGATCTTAATACAACCGATATTACGTCTACTTCCGGCAACTTCGAATTTGGTATAGAATATCTTGGTCAAACTTTAGGTGATATTACCTTAAACGTGACACCTGTTTCATCCAATATAACTTCACTCACGCCTCCTGCTACGCAAACCGGTTGGACTAAACTTGAGCAAAGAACTGTAACGGCTGCCTATACACTGGATGCAGGGATTCAGGCCAATGATTCAATAATATTCCAAATTACACTAAGTAATGATGATGGTTACGTAATGTATCAGGCTAATATTGTTAAGTACTACAACCCAACTGTTTTAACCGTTGATAATCCAGATGTTACAGGAATTTCAAACTGGACAACTTCCGGTGGTACATGGGGAACCACTTCTGACGCTTATTCCGGATCAACCGCAATTACAGATTCTCCTTCCGGTGCTTATACAAACAATCAAACTAAAACCATAACTTATAATACAGCTGTTGATTTATCCTCATCAACTGGTGCTGTGGTTCAATACTATGCTAAATGGGATTTGGAACGTAATTTTGACTATGTTCAAATCCAAGGTTCCATTAATGGTTCTACTTGGACTACCCTTTGTGGCAAGTATACGAAACCTGGTGCAGATTATCTTACAACAAGGTACAGCAGTACAAATAGTACCAATACAAGCACAGGAAAATCCACTTCAGATCAGAATAATCAACCATCTGGTGACTTGATCTATGATGCAGATACCATGGACAAATGGGTTATGGAAGAAATATATATTGATGCAACAAATAACAGTTCCCTATTTGGAGCGAGTAATGTTCAGTTCCGATTCTTATTCGATTCTGACAACACCAATAGAGCCGACGGTTATCCTACTACCTTTGATGGATTTATTTTTGACGATTTTAAAGTGATTGAAATTACTATTCCGTGTGATGACACTAATCCTCCAACAGGAATAAACGTTTCAAATATAACAACAGCCTCTGCAGCAGTAGATTGGGATAACATCCCTTCCGCCACGTACGATTTAAGGTATAGAGTTATAGGCTTTCCATTTTGGACAGAAATCACAGATATAGCCTCAAACTCGTATTCTATAACTGGACTAACTGATTCTACAAATTATGAAGTACAAGTGAGAACACGATGTGTTAGTACGACTTCATCATATTCGACATCAACAAACTTTACAACAGCGACTCCTGTGCCTTGTACAGGAAGTTCTGTAAGCACATATCCTTACACTGAAACTTTTGATAGTGGATTGGGACTTTGGACCCAAGGAGCTGATGATATTCCAGGAACTGACTACGAGGATTGGACTTTGAATTCTGGAGGAACAACTTCTAACGGAACAGGACCAACTGATGACTTTACCGGTGGTGGGAACTATTTATTTACTGAAGCTTCAACTGCGAATGCGACAACTAACGTTGGACCAAACAATACTGTAACTCTAATCAGTCCATGTATAGATTTGACCGGATATGAAAATGCTGTTTTTTCTTTCTATTATCATATGTTTGGTACAGCAGTTGGTTCTATATCTGTAGATGTAAGTATAGATAATGGTTCTTCCTGGAGTCAGCTAAATGCTGCAGGTAATATTGTGACGAATACACCAATATTAAGTGGTCAACAACAAACGAATCAAACCGATCCGTGGTTACAGCAATCCATTAATTTGGGCAATTATAGCGACCAGGTCATCAGATTACGATTTGCCGGAACAACTGGAACCTCTTTTAGCAGTGATATGGCAATAGATCAGATAAATATAACTGCTGATACAATTATTCTTTCATCTCCTCCTACCGCAGTTTGTCAAAATATAAGTGTACAATTGGACGCAACAGGAAATGCTACTATTGCAGCTATTGATGTAGATGGAGGTTCTTCAGACGATATTGCTATTACAAATTATAGTATTGATATAGATGCTTTTGATTGTTCCGATATAGGAGATGTATCTGTTACTTTAACCGTTTCAGATGGTGAAGGTCAGCAAGATACATGTATTGCTACCGTTACTGTTCAGGATCTTATAGATCCTACGGCAAGTAATCCTGCACCGATTTCAGCACAATGTAGTGCTCCTGCACCAGATATAACCGTGGTAACCGATGAAGCTGATAATTGTACACCAACTGTAGCTCATGTATCAGAC
>CBDUIO010000062.1:0-11001 GCA_965367355.1 uncultured Flavobacteriaceae bacterium | reverse complement strand
TTATCAATTTTTTCATCCCTGTAAAGTTTCCAATAATTCAAATTCAGTGGTTCATAAACCTTTAAGAATTTATCCAACTCCAATTCTAATTTGTTCTGAATGAATATTTTTTGAAAAGTCAAGGCAGAATTCTTATCAAAATCCCACAGGGTATGATCTAAATCGAAAAATACATCTTTTACATTAGTTAACTTCATCTTCAGATTCCAAAATTAAATTAAACAATTCTTTAAAGCCTTTCCATCTTGTATCGTTACTAAACGTATAATTATGAAAAATAGGTGTAAACGTACCTCCTACTTTTTTAACTTCATTAATAATTTTTAATAGTTCCTGTTTCTTGTCCAACAAAGAGGATGATTTTAATAAAGCAAAGTCTATCAACTGAAAAGGGCAAACTCTCAATGGTGTTTGGATTTCATAATCCAGATCGTAAAACAAAAAAGGTGTGCATGTCCCCGCCCTAAAACCCATGGTATTCAAATAACCCATCGAGTAATCTTCAGCTATTTCCATATCTATCAAATGTCTGTAAGAATCGGGTAAATTGAATTTATTATGTGAGAACCGTGTAATTTTTAAATCTGTATTTATTATGGATTCCATAATTGTTTTCTCCTTTTTCAGCAACAATTCATCTTCCACGGCAAAATACGAAGCTTTTAAACCAACATTGCAATAATCTCCAACAGATTTTATCAGACTTTGGAATTCACGCTTATTGATATTAATATTTTTATCATAGGTAGAATAATCTGCAATTAGAAAGAAAACGATAAACTTTGTTTTAAGTACTTTTTGTTTATTGATTATATAGCTAAATGTATTATAAGGATCCTTCACAAATCCAAATAATACCGCATAACGTTCATAGAGATTGGCGAATTTAAATTTAAAAAGATCTCTTACAGTTCCTCCCAGCGTTCTCATAATACCTTTGAGTTTATAATTATGAGAAATGGGAACATCAATAACTGGTTGAATGTTGTATTTCCTGTCGGGGAAATGAAATTCAGGAAATTTCTTTTGGAGTGCCTGCCTGAATTTAATGGCCCAAATATCAACAACCGGCTGATCTAAAAACCCGTTATTATAAGCAATACTTTCAGAAACAACATAGCGTCCGTAACTATCCTTTACATGCGGCAAATATTCTTCATATCTACTGATCAAATAAAAAGAAGCCGCAAAAATGTCGTAGGGCATAAAACTTTTGTCACTTGTCGAGAAAAATCCTTTTGTTTCTTCCCAATCCTGTACATAAATTTCGATATCAGACAGTCCTTGCTCAAAAAGTATCTTATGACTTCTTATATAAAATTCATTTGCTAAAGGTTGATTGGTATAGGACATTTTAATGTTCTTATGCGCAATAAAATCCTCAACCTTGGTGGTGAAAATTACCGGAATCCCCAGAATTCTGGTACAAATATGCTTGAAAGTATATTTTAACCTTGGAGTTATTTTATGAGAGTAAACTAAAAGCATAAGGTAGTACGAATTCCTGATGCTAAAATACCAAATTCCAAATGCAATGAACAGAATTTTATACTATGATTTTTTAGGACATCATAATATTAATTCATCGGCAAAACTAAAGTAAGCTTTTTCTGTAATTATTAAATGATCGAGAACTTTTATGTCTAAACTTTCAGAAGCCGATTTAAGTTTTTGGGTTAACTGTTTATCAGCTGAGCTTGGTTTTAAGGTACCTGACGGATGATTATGAACCAATATAATTCCCGTTGCTCCAAGTTCTAAGGCATTTTTTAGTACCAGGCGAACATCAACTAAAGTTCCCGTGATTCCTCCTTTACTCAACTGATTCTTCTGAAGCACTTTATTGGAATTGTTTAAATAGATGATCCAGAATTCCTCATGCTGCAACTCACCAATTATGGGTTGCATAAGCTCAAAAACTGATTCACTGGAAGATATCTTCTTTTTTTCCAGTGCCTCTTCCCCTCTTCTGCGTCTGCCAAGTTCCATAGCAGAAGCTATAGTTATGGCTTTTGCTTCTCCAATTCCTTTAAATTCCATTAATTGTTTGATGGACAGTTTACCCAGTTCACTCAAATTGTTATCAACGCTAGCCAAAATGCGCTTACATAATGCAACAGCACTTTCTTCTCTGTTTCCTGAACCTATTAGAATAGCAACCAATTCGGCATCACTCAAAGCAGATTTCCCTTTGTAAAGTAATTTTTCTCTAGGCTGATCATCTTGTGACCAGTTTTTTATAGAAAAGGATGATGGTTTTTCAGACATTCGATAAATATAAAAATTGTAAATTGATAATTCAAAAATCATAAATTAAAATCAGGAATCACTTTGAATTATCCACCTAAACATCATCAGGATAACAATAAACTTCATATGATTGAAGTCATAAAAACATATCCTTTGGCTACGGTCATTTCGGTTCATAATAATAGACCATATATCACACATTTACCTTTAATTTATCGTGAAGATGGAAAATTAATTGGTCATATCGATATCTATAACCCTCAAACCAAATTTTTAAAAGATGGCTATCCAGTTTCTATACTATTTTCCGGACCACAATGTTATATTTCACCAAGTATCTACGGGACAACCCAATTACCAACCTGGAATTATATAAAAGTTCATTTAGATGGTCTAGTCGATGCTATTGACAGTAAAGAATCTTTGAAAGAATCGCTTATAAAAATGACCGAATTTCTCGAAGCTCCTGAACATAAATATGTTTTGGAAGCAGATAACCCTAGTATGGAACGAAACCTGGATTACATCAAAATGTTTGAAATTACCATTACCAATTGGGAAGGTAAATTCAAACTCTCTCAAGACAAAAAACCAGGTGATATTGCTAATGCTAAAGCTGAACTGATACGAGCAAATCAACAAAGTATCGCAGATTTTTTAAATAAAGTATTCTGAAAATCATTAAATTAGTTATTATGAAAAAAATAAAAAAAGAAGATATCAGTCAGGAAGTATTTGACTTATACGATGATTATGCCCATAACAAATTAGATAGACGACAATTTGTAGAAAAGCTTTCCTTGTATGCTGTTGGTGGCCTAACGGTCCCATCTCTGCTCAGTTTCATGTCTCCTAACTATAGAGATACAATATTGGTGAAACAGGACGATCCCAGAATTGATTCTGAATACATTACCTATGAATCTCCAAATGGTGGCGGAACCATTAAAGGATTGTTGTCTAAGCCCAAAGAGTTAAAATCAAAAATTCCTGGTATTGTCGTAGTACATGAAAACAGAGGTCTTAACCCTTATATTGAAGATGTTGGCAGAAGAACGGCAACTGAAGGTTTTGTAAGTATCGCTCCGGACGCTTTAACACCTCTTGGCGGCTATCCTGGAAATGACGATGACGGCAGGGCTTTACAAAAACAACGAGACAGGAATGAGATGTTAGAGGATTTTATTGCAGCTTATAATTATCTTAAATCACATAAAGATTGTAATGGGAAAATTGGCGTTGTAGGGTTTTGTTTTGGAGGCTGGATTTCTAATATGATGGCAGTTAGAATTCCCGATCTAGGTGCAGCTGTGCCATATTACGGAGGACAACCATCTGATGAGGATGCTGCTAAAATTAAAGCCCCTTTACTCTTGCAATATGCTGACCTGGATACTAGAGTCAATGCCGGCTGGCCTGAATTTGAAGCAGTCCTTAAAAAGAATAAGATAGATTATGAAGCCCATATTTATCCTAAAGTGAATCACGGATTTCATAATAATACAACACCTCGATTTGATAAAGAAGCAGCCGATCTTTCCTGGAAGCGAACTATTGATTTCTTTAAGGATAAATTGAAATAAAATTGATTTAACCACAAGTAATATATGGTAACAGATAAAAAAAAGATCTTTTCAGGTAAATCCCAGGTAAAAGCTATGGGAATTAAAAATGCCCTAACAGAAGAAGGCATTTCTTTCTTTGATATTGATAAAACCGATTCAGCTTATGCGAAACTTTTTGGAAACATAGAAATTTTTGTTGATGCTGCAGATGAGGCAAGAGCAACGGAAATTATTAATTCTCTAAATTTCGAATAAAGTTTATTTAATTAATCCTTTAACCTCCTCAAAATCCAAACCTCCATAATTACCGGAACTCATGAGCAACAAGGTTTTATTATCAAAGATTTGGGAGAATAAAAATTGTTTAAAATCATCAGGATTAGTGTAAATGATCAAGTCATCTCGCTGGAAGGCCTCAGCTATTTGCTGGTGAGTCACTTTTTCTAATTTTTTAATTTCTACGGCATGTGGAGAATAGAAAACTACTGCCTCATCAGCAGCATCCAACGCACCTTTATATTCCTTTAAAAATTCGGCATTTAGACTGCTGTAAGTATGTAATTCTAAACAGGCTAACAATGTTCTATCCTGATACTGTTCTTTAACGGCCTGTGTGGTGGCCTCGACCTTGCTAGGTGAATGCGCAAAATCTTTATATGCTACACTGTTTTTGCTTTCTGCAATTTTCTCTAATCGTTTGCTGGCTCCTTTAAAAGTGGCTATAGCCTCATAGAAATCGTCTTCGTCAATTCCCATATGCTGACAGATCCACTTGGCTCCAGCCAGATTATTTAAGTTATGTTTACCAAATACTTCTATTGGCAACGGACCTTCCGGAGTTGCCAGCAGAGTTTGTTCGTTTTCAACAGAATATTCGGGTGTTTGGTAAGGTAATTTGCGAATGGTATTTTCACTTTCTTCCACGACTCGTTTCACTTCCGGATCTTCTTCGTTATAGGTTATGCTTCCGCCTTTTACAATGCTGTCTATAAATATTCTGAACTGCTCAACATAACCTTCATAGGTTGGAAACACATTAATATGATCCCAGGCAATTCCGCTTAACAAGGCGATATTCGGTTTATACAAATGAAATTTTGGTCGCCTGTCTATTGGAGAACTTAAGTATTCATCACCTTCAAGAACGATAAAATCATTGTCTTCAGTAAGTTTTACCATGACGTCAAATCCTTCCAACTGGGCTCCTACCATATAATCTACATCCCTGCCATGATAATGCATCACATGCAGGATCATGGAGGTAATGGTTGTTTTTCCATGACTACCACCAATTACGACACGCGTTTTATTCCTGGATTGCTCATACAAAAACTCCGGATAGCTATAGATCTTCAAACCTAATTCCTGTGCTTTTAATAATTCAGGATTATCTTCCTTGGCATGCATGCCTAAAACAATGGCATCTAAATCTTGAGTGATCTTTTCGGGATACCAGCCATAAGCTACAGGTAATAATCCTTTAGCCTCTAATCGAGATCTTGACGGATCAAATATGGTATCGTCACTTCCGGTAACATGATACCCTTTATTATGCAGTGCAATTGCCAGATTGTGCATTGCTGCACCTCCAATTGCAATAAAATGTACGTTCATGAGGCAAATATCAAACTACAATTCCCAAATTCCAAATAAATATTGCTTGAAGTTGAGAGTCCGGACTCAGAAGTATTACTGCTCTCAAATTGCGTTAGCGATTGAGCAATTTGTTGGAGCTCTTTTTGTCTGCTCGAGCAGGTCACTGACAAAAAAGCGACTTGCGAAAGCGCGACCTGTTATTCCTGAACTCATCATTTCCTAAGGCAAAGTGTTACAGGAACAGGGAACGCCCAAATTTTACATGTTTAAAATATGCTCTTTTTCCGCTTTAAAAGGTTTCAATTCCGATTCAGACAAAGCCAGATCAATATATTTTTTTGCTTGAACTTTATTGCCCTTATGCTTATAAATTTGAGCCAATCGATAGTATGCCCATGACTTTGGAACTCCATCATTAGGGGAATGATTTTCTATGTATTTTTCAAGACATCCAATGCCTTTGTCAAGCTGTGTATTATATTGAGCGCTTACTTTTCCTAACTGATAATGTAGCGCATTTCGCTGATGCTTAACTTGAGCCTCTTCTATAACAGCTATGGCCTTTTCGGGCTCCTTAGTTGTTTTCTCGTATAGGTCTGAAAGCTTTTGGTAGCAGGTTATTGAACCTCCGGTTTGTACAGCTTTTTTATAATACGCTTCGGCATCTTTAGGCCTATTGCTGTATTCTGCTATGTAACCCTTGGCTAAGTAACCATCTACTTTAGATAAATTTTCAAGTTGATCTGCATACTCAATAGCTTTCTTTTCACTGCCACCAATTATTCCCGGTAATTGTATATAAAACTCAACTAATGCCCATCGAACATCAATGTGTTGCGGATCCAATTCTGCTGCTCTAAGAAAGGAATTCTTTATATCTCCTACCATTGTTAAAGCTTTTATCTTATTGGATTCCATTGCTTTCATCCCTAAAACACCTCCATATTTATAATGGTAATTCGCATTATTTTCGTCAAGATCAACCAGTGTTTTGTAATAGCCTATGGCTTTGTCCCATTGTTTTTGTTGACCTGCTATATCTCCTAAGTATTCAATAGTTTTTTGATCCTTAGGATTGGAAGAAAGATAAGCTAATAACAAAGGTTCTGCTGATTTAAAATCGTTATTCATGAATAGCGACCTGGCTTCTTCAAAGTTGCTTTGTGCCATTGAAACACTTGAAAACAATAATAAAAAGCACAATACTCGTTTCACTTTATCTATTTCTTTATGAATGCAAATCTATAATAATTATAATTTTAAAAATCTTTTCTTTTGGTATTCTTTTTGATATTCTCACATTGAATTACTCAATAAAAGCGTTTACCTTTATTCTGTATTAAATAACGAAGTATTTGCATAAATATTAGAGTATAAATCATTTACAAATGAAATTACTTATTTCTCTATTCACTATTTTTTTAGCTACCAATATGGCATTATCACAAGAACTTAACTACGATAACTATTCCAAGCTTTGGAAAGATGTTGAACAATTTGAAAAGGACGGTTTGCCAAAATCTGCTCTGAAAGTGGTTGAAGATATCGCTAAAAAATCTAAATTGGATAACAACTCGCCTCAAATAGTTAAAACCTTGATGTACAAAAGCAAGTATGCCTTAACGCTGGAGGAAGATGCCAAGTTGAACATTATAAACGATTTTAAAGCTGAAATTTCAAACAGTGAATTTCCTGCTAAGAACATTTTGGAAAGTATTCTGGCCAATTTGTACTGGCAATATTTTCAGCAAAACAGATACAGATTTTATAACCGAACCAATACAAATGAAAAAGTAGATGCCAAAGATTTCAGGACCTGGGATTTACAAACCCTTTTTGATGAAGTGCATTTGCATATTCAAAATTCCTTAAAAAGCGGTTTATTGCTGCAACAGATACAATTAAGTGTCTATGATGATATTTTAATCACTCAAAAAGATTCCAAACTTTTCAGACCTACTTTATACGATTTTTTGAATCATAACGCGTTGGATTTTTATAAGACCAATGAAACAACAATTACCAAACCAGCCTATAAATTTGAGATTAATAATCAAGAGTTTTTAGGAGATGCCAATACATTTTCAAAGTTAAAAATCGAATCAAAAGATTCTGCGTCTTTACAACTGAATGCATTAAAGATCTATCAGGATCTAATTCAGTTTCATTTAAAAGATAAAGATGCTTCTGCTTTGGCAGATGTTAATATTGAACGCTTATTGTTTGTAAAGCAGCACGCGACCTTTAATGAAAAGGATACTATTCTTTTGGAAGCCTTAAAAAATGAAGTTGAGCAAAACAAATCGACAGACATTGCAGGATTATACCAATTTGAAATTGCCTCAATCTATCATCAACAGGGATTGCAATTCAATCACAAGACCAATACAGATGTTCGTTGGAAAACTAAAGAAGCATTAGATATTTGCAATGAAGTAATTGCGAAGTTTCCAAAAAGTAAAGGTGCAGAAAAGTGCACCATTCTTAAAGAGCAAATATTAAATCAGCAATTACAGTTAATTGCTGAGAACTTTATTCCTGTACAAATGCCTTCACGGCTGTTGGCAGCTTATAAAAATCTGTCGGAGCTTGATTTTAAGGTTTATAAATTAACTCATAATCAGTTTGAAGAATTCAATAAAACATACAGACAAGATGATCAGTTAGAATTCATAAAAAATTTAGATGTTACAAAACAATGGCATAGTAGCCTGCGCAACGAGAACGATTATCAAAACCATTCAACAGAAGTATTATTCCCAAAGCTAAATAATGGTATTTATTTGATTCATGCTAGTTCTGGCGACAGTGCAATCTATGCTTTTAAAACCATTCAGGTAACCGATTTCGCGTTGGTTGAACAAGTTGAGAATGATGAAAACATCTATCAGATCATTGACAGAAATAATGGTGCGCCTATCGCTGGAG
This sequence comes from uncultured Flavobacteriaceae bacterium, assembly GCA_965367355.1. Lineage (GTDB taxonomy): Bacteria > Bacteroidota > Bacteroidia > Flavobacteriales > Flavobacteriaceae > Site-B1. The sequence goes on along the minus strand of CBDUIO010000062.1, from coordinate 2,662 downwards.
CGAAAGTGAAAGTAAACTATCAAAGAAATTACAGGGATGCGGTAAAAACAAAAAATCTAGTCACTGATAGCAACGGAAAAGTGGTCATCAAAAAAGATAACAACAGAATGACCAATGTAAAAGTTGAAGTGACCCAGGACATCCAAAAAGCATACTTTGGTGACTACTATATCAACAAGCATTATAATAGAGAGAATAAAGAAAAAGACACCTATAAAGGCTTTTTATTTACTGACAGAAGCATTTACAGACCCGGGCAAACCGTTTATTTTAAAGGGATCGCCATGCAAACTTCAGAAGGAAAATCATCTGTTCTACCGGATATGGAATTAAATGTAATGCTACGAGATGTGAATCATCAGGAAATAAAAACCATTGACTTTGTTACAAATGAATTTGGTTCGTTTCATGGCGAATTTATTTTACCAGATAATGGACTAACAGGCAATTACAATTTAAACATATCATGTAAAAAAGTTTGGTTGGACGGCAACGCAAACATTTCTGTTGAAGAATACAAACGACCAAAATTCGAGACTAAATTCAATCCGGTATCAGACACCTTTAAAGTCAACGATAGTGTAACGGTAAAAGGAGAAGCCCTGGCTTTTGCAGGCAGTAATATTACAGATGCTAAAGTAGTCTACAGAGTTCACAGAAAAGTACAATATCCTCGCTGGTATTATTGGTATCGCCCTTGGTATACAAGCGAACCACAGGAAATCGCCCATGGTGAATCAAGCACTAATGATAAAGGTGAATTTGAAATTACATTTAAAGCAATTCCGGATGAAAGCGTGGATAAAACATCCTTACCTGTTTTTAATTACGAAGTCACTGCAGATGTAACCGACTTAAATGGAGAAACCAGAAGTGCCACAACAATTGTTAATGTAGGTTATCATGCATTAATTGCAAATATTTCTATTGATAGCAAGCTGGATAAAACCAAAAAAGATAACAAACTCTCTATCGATACTAAAAATCTTAATGGTGAATTTGTTCCGGCAAAAGGTGTGGTGAAAATTTACAAATTACTAGCGCCAATTAAAGTTTTAAGACCTCGTCCCTGGCCTGCTCCCGATTATCAGGATATCCCTGAAAGTAATTTCAATAAACTACTTCCACATGATGCTTACAATGATGAAGATGACAGTAAGAATTGGAAAAAAGGAGATTTAATATTCACTGAAACCTTTGACACCAATAAATCCAAAGAAGTTGAATTAGGAAACATAAAAAAATGGGCATCAGGACAATATATCATTGAACTGGAAAGTAAAGATAAGTTTGGTCAGTTAGTAAAAGATGAAACCCGAACAAACTTGTTTAGTGACAAAGATGATAAAATAGCTGATAACCAATTGTTCAGCATAACGACAAACAAAAAAGAATATCAACCAAATGAAACGGTTGAGTTGACTATTGCGTCTGCAGCCAGTAACCTAACAGTTTTTGTTGATGTTGAAAAAGAACAAAAAATCATCAATAGTTATAAGTTCACACTCAATAACAATAAAAAAATCATTCGCATTCCTGTTAACACAGCAGATATTGGTGGATTTACAGTACACTACAGCCTTGCAGCTTTTAATAGTTTTCAATCAGGAACAAATCCAATTTTTATTCCTTATCCCAAAACCGATCTGGAGATAGAAACCCTAACTTTTAGAGATAAGCTTCAACCGGGAACAGATGAAACCTGGAGTTTTAAAATTAAAGGCCCAAAAGGTGATAAGGTAAGTGCCGAAATATTGGCGAGCATGTATGATGCATCTTTGGATCAATTTAAACCTCATACCTGGAATTTCAGTCCTGTTTACAGACCAATTTATTATTCCGGTATTCGTAAAAATCATGGAAACAGTTTTGGACAAAACGGATTCAGAGTCTATAATCAAACCGGAAATTATCAAAATTATCCACAGCAAGGGTATGACCAATTGAATTGGTTTGGATTAGATTTTGGATACGGAAACTATAGGCTTAGAGGAATAGCTTCCGGTGTTATGCAAAAAAGTGTTTCTGCTCCTGAGGCTGTTATGGTCGTTGAAAATAATATGGAATTTGAAGAATCTATAGCTTTTCATCAATCAGATAAAGCTGAATTAGAGGGTCCTGAAATTGGTTCTGGGACTGACAACGGAAAATCAATTGATACTGAAGGAATCCAAATTAGAAAAAACCTTCAGGAAACAGCTTTTTTCTTTCCACAATTACAAACGGATAAGGATGGCAATGTGAGTTTCAGCTTTACAACTCCTGAAGCATTGACCAAATGGAAAATGCAATTATTGGCCCATACCAAAGCTTTAGAAAGTGCCTCCTCAACTTTAGAGGCTGTCTCTCAAAAAGAATTGATGGTCATGCCTAATTCACCTCGTTTTTTACGCCAAGGCGACCAGATTACTATTAGCTCTAAAATTGCTAATATTTCTGATAAAAACTTATCTGGACAAGCCGTTTTACAGTTGTTTGATGCTTTAACAGGTAATGAAATTACAGAAAAGCTTGTCAGCTCGAGCGTAGTCGAAACCTTTTTGGTAGATGCAAAAGGCAATACACAAGTATCCTGGAATCTAACCATTCCTGATGATGTGCAAGCCGTTCAATATAAAATCATAGCCAAAGCAGGTGATTTTAGTGATGGTGAACAAAATGC
>CBDUIO010000061.1:0-11217 GCA_965367355.1 uncultured Flavobacteriaceae bacterium | reverse complement strand
TAGCATAAAGCTTAATGAGTTAAATAACATATTCTTGTGTTTTAAAGGTTGGTTATCGCATTATCAGCTTTCAATATTTTTAAAAGTTCCCTTGTAAAGTAATCGGCGTCCTGACCAGATAAGTGTGAATTTTCCGGACAGACTAAATGTTTTAATGATTCATAATCTTCAAAATGATATGCTTTTACATTAGCTTGATTAACTAATTCATCCCAGAATTCTGCTCTTGGCAATCCCATGTTTTCACCTATTCTGACACCTCCACTTGATGGAAATCTTACTAAAACTACATTGCCACCTTTTTCTGTATACTTTTTTAAATCTTCTAAAAAATATGTCATAGTAGACTCCTTATCTGGTGGAGGAGCACCTCTGCCAAAGAAGTCCCATACTTTTTTTATGGTATTGGCAAATGCCGTATCTGTAGCAGCTTTCGTTGTCATTCTCATATTTCTGTCTAAATTCACATCACCGAAATAGTAAAAAGGAGGTTCAACAGGACCCCCGGTTCTATTACCAATTTTTATTGATCTTAATAAAGATTTTAAGTCAATATCATCCGACCACTCTTCCTCATCAGCTGACATCAAGACCAAGTTTTTTTGCAATGGAATTGAAAGTTGATAGTTTAAACGTTGGGCATAGGTTCTATTTTCATAAAAATCAACTTTAGATTGAGGTCTGTTCCACGGAAATGCCCCTGGATATGTTGTAGAAAAAAACAACCCCGGTGTTACACCGATTAATACTGTTCCTGTAAAATTTGAATTATTAACAATGTCATGAAAGGTTGGTAAAGGAGATGAACCAGTTGAAGCTAACTGAATTGGTTTTTTACCTGTTATGGATTCCCATTCATCTACTTGAATGTCAAAAAAAGCTCTAGATGATCCTAATACAATTACATCTTCATTAGTAGCTTTTTCAACCTTCGCCCTTGTTATAGCCCAAAGTGCCTTTTCATCATTTAAAGTTGGATAATAATCTTGAGAACGCCAATAGACTTCCCAGGATATAACTGATATTACGCCTAAAATAATGGCAATGATTAGTGATTGTTTTAGTTGCATGTTGGTTGGTTTTTGTTTTATGCGATAATAATTAATTAAATCCGGTGTGCATTTGCTCTTATTTATTAGTTTGTTTCTGATTTCTGATTTTAAATGAATGGACAGTTCTATTGAACTGTCCACCCACTTCAATAAAATTCTCTAAACTTCTACTGGCATGGACACTGTTATCGGTTCTAATACCGTGTGTTTGTCTTTTAATGGTTTAATGGATGGATCATTTATGATAGCTCCAAACTTTTCCACATCGGTAACTTCAAATACCACCACTACCGAATTTGGATCGTTAGTATCTTGAAATGTCTTAAAACTCGATATGGCAGGTCCGAATACATCAAGTCTGTCTTGATGCCCTTTTAGCCAAGTATCATAATTGCCTACTTTGTGTCTAGCTACAATTGTTTTTTTCATGTTTTTTGTGTTATTTTTTTTAATACCTACTCTTGTCGGTTTTCGGTTGCGCCGTATTTATTTTTTCATGGCATCTGCAATGCCTTTAGTATCTGCAAACTGTTGAAAGGAAATAACTTTTCCATCTTTCAGAGTCCATAAATGAGCCATTTGTAAATTGATTACGGCACCGTTCTTCTTGTATTTGGCCTGGTATCTTCCTGTGGCAAGCACTTTATTATTGGTCATTTCCTGTAGATTCAAATCGGTTAAATTCCAGTATTCCCAGTCACTTTGAATTGGTCCAAAAACGCCTTTGGCGATAGCATCAAATCCAATATAAGGGTTGCCGTCAGCGAAAGGAAAATTCTCAGCTTCGTTCCAAACTACTTTTTCATCCAATGCGGCTTGAAAAGATGGAATATCGCCTTTGGCAAAATCATTGTATATTTTTTGCACAACCATGGCGTTATTTGGATTGAGAAAAGGATCAATACCCAGTTGTCCCATGAAGACCAGATTGTCCATAAAATCCTGTTCTTGGGCTATTTTACCTTCCTTCATTTTGACCAAGGTTGTTCCTTCGACATCTACAGATTTTCCGGTTGCAGGCATTCCAAAGAAATCACCGGAATGCTTTCCTTTAAACCTCCAGTGTTTCACTATTTTATCTCCTTGTCCAAAGACATCAACCATTGTAAATTCAACATCAGAAAAGCCGGTAACAAAATTTGAATAGTATTCCTTAAAACCATCTATTCCCACAATATTCTCAGGACTCATAATAAGTGTAACATCTTCAGTAAAATTCGTGTCATTTATGAGATCCAGGTTGCCGGTGTTAATAATTTCGTCCCAGGTTTCTGAGTACATTGTAATGTTTTTTTCAAGCTTTGCGTCATTACAAGAGGATAGGCCAATTAAAAAAATGGCTAAAATGGAGTGCAATAATTTTTTCATAATTGATCTGTTTTTTTATTGGTTAATATTGGTATTTGAAATTCTTCTATTTTTTTTCTATGCTTTTTAAAATCAATGAGTTTAATAAATATCAAAGTAATCAAAGGAGAAACAGCTGTAATTATTAATACATATTCCCAGGACATAATTTCTTTTAGTGTTCCCACTAAACCAGAACCCGCTGCGCGACCCATATTTGTAAGTGCCATGAATAGTGTGAATTGAGTTGCCGCAACTACTTGCCAGCACAATTTCATACTGGCGGCAAAAAGTGCTATAGTGAGGAAAGTGTAAAAAAGATAGTAAAGCAAAATAAATCCAAAGATAAATTTATCATTTTGCCATAAATCAGGGAGTAAGGCAAGTGCTATGATTAATATTATTATTGTAAATAGATATATAAAAATCATACGCTTATCTCCAAAAAAGTCAACCAAAGCTCCACCTAAAAACATACCAAAAAAACCACCTACAACAGTTGTGGTTGAATATACCTGAGAATATGACGTATTACTCCACCCTAATTCCTGAATTGTAAAGATTGGTAAAAGTGTATCAACCAATCCGAACATCATCCCAATTATAAGTGAAGCAATTCCCATAAAAAGGGTTGAAGGTAAAATGACAACAGTCAATAAACTTCTTAAAATTTGACTCCAGCTTCCTAATTGAGCACTTTTTGACGCCTCAGAAGGTTTGCCTTCAGTCCAGGGCATTAGCTTTTCTCCAGGACGTTCCCTAATAAATACAGGAATAATCATTATAAAAGCTACTGCTACTGATAATGAAGAAATAGCTGTGTTGAAACCCAATAGATTAATTAATGCGGTTCCTATAACTAAAGACAAGGCTGTTCCAATGGTTTTTGATCCCCACATTAATCCATTAGCTCTGGCTTGCTGATCAATTGGTACAATATCTATAGCCATACCATCTGTGGCAACGTCTTGAAATGCACCAAAAAAGCTGATAAAAAATCCGGCGATCATCAATCCGTTCAAATTGTTTAAAGGATCTTGCACCAGTCCTATGGATAAAAAACTAACTATTAACCCTAACTGTCCGAGTATTACCCATGGACGTTTTCGGCCCATGGATAAAATCGTAAAACGATCCATCAATGGAGCTATAATAATTTTAAAACTCCAGGGTATGCCTATAACAGCGACAAAACTTGCAATTTCAATAGGTGTTTTATCGTTCATTGCTAGCCATGCAGGTATAGCAAAAAAGGTAATCCCTTCTGGAATTCCCTGTGCAAGGTATAATGCCGCAAAGGTTAGGTACCTTAAGGTTGGATTTTCGCTTAAAAAACGACTTTGTTTTATTTCGTTTCTTATACGACCATCAATTTGCATTTAGTTTTCATTTGGTTGGTTGGTTTAAAGTAGCTTAATTGATAGATAGACTTAAGAGGCGTATCTAATATAGCGAAATTTAATTAAGAATTGAATAAATTCCGTTTTAGAGACAGATGAAAATAAAAAGCATCTCAATGTTGGGATGCTTTTTATTACTATGAATTTAACTTTATGATTAATTTGAAAGTTCTTTATTTAAAGTATAAATATAAGACCAATCACTTGAAACTGAAGCTCTGAATTTTGCCCTTAAAGCATCTGTTTTTACTTTACCATTAGCTTTCTCGTATACTTTCCAGGCACCATCCCGATCAACATCCAAAGCTGCAAAATTCTTGTATGGAATTCCAACAAAATAATCAGCAACTTCAGGTGATCCACCTACAGTATTATACCATGTGCCCCGAGAATCTCCTTCAGCTTTTTTAAGAGCACTGGTTATTTCTCCAACCACCTCTCTAAAATCAGTGGAGTTTTTCGTTTTCACATTATACACCCATACAAGCCCAGTGTCTTCCGGCATGCCTGTTGACCTGCTGTAATCCGGCATAGATCGAGCAATATTATAGTGAACGCTTTTTACATGAGGCATAATTAAATTAACAACCTGCATTCTGCATTCTTTTCCAGCCGGATCATTGTCATCATCCATTTCAGCCCATTTGGCCATCGTGCTTGTTAACGTATAGACTGATCCTTCTCCCTGCATTCGTTGCCACATATTCCATTTATCTTTACCCTCGTTATCTACATAGCATTTTTTCCAAGACTTCACGCCTTCAATAAATTGTGCATTATGTCCTGATTTTACAGTAATTTCGGATAAGTTCAATAGAAAACTTTCGTTTTCCTGTGAAAGTAACATGATTGGGGATAACAGTAATAAATACAATAATTTTCTCATAATTTTGATTTTGGTTAGTATTGATTAATAATTAATATAAAACTAAGTCAGATTGCATAACAACTGACTTTGAATTCAAAAAATAAATTTATTTAGGGCAAGCAATTCAAATAAATACAATCTACATGTGGGGAAAGTTCTAACTAATTAAATAAAAAATAGTGTAATAACTAGTATCTGAATCCTAAATATACTAATTATTTATAAGTGACCAAATTATTTTAATTTAGTGGCTAAACAGAATAAATGCATTCCTTATCTATTTTAATAGATAGTTCTTGTGAATGCACATAAATTAAATTTGAAAATAAAAAGGGAGATTATTTAGTTGAAACCTTTTGTTTTAGTTTAATATCAACATCTATTTGGTTATTCAGGATATCATCAAAAGTTTCTCTTTTTCTTATTAAGAGTGCTTTTCCGCTATGCCAAAGCACTTCAGCAGGTCTATATCTTGAATTATAATTACTAGCCATTGAAAAGCAATAAGCACCGGCATTTTTAAATGCTAGTATATCACCTTCATGAATTTCAGAAATACGTCTGTTATTAGCGAATGTATCCGTTTCACATATATAACCAACAATGGAATAAAATCGCTCTTTTCCTTTAGGATTAGAAATGTTTTCAATATGATGTTGAGAGCCATATAACATTGGTCTTATTAAATGATTGAAACCAGAATCAACCTGTGCGAATACTGTTGAGGTTGTTTGTTTAATGACATTCACTTTAACTAAGAATTTACCGGCTTCACTAACAAGAAATTTTCCGGGTTCAAAAGCAAGAGTAAGATCTTTACCATATTCTTTGCAAAAATCATTAAAGCGTGTGCTTAGTTTTTCACCAAATTCTTCAATATTGGTTTCAATGTCACCATCTTTGTAAGGGACCTTAAAACCAGATCCAAAGTCAATAAACTCGAGTGATTTGAAATGTTTAGCAGTTTCAAAGAGAATTTCACTTGCGTATAAAAACACATCAATATCCAATATATCACTTCCTGTATGCATATGGATTCCGTTCACATTCATTCTTGTATTTTCAACAATTCTCAGGATATGCGGAATCTGGTGTATGGATATTCCAAATTTACTATCGATATGCCCAACAGAAATATTGGTATTACCGCCGGCCATGACATGTGGATTTATTCTTATACAAACAGGAATATCAGGATGTCGAGTGCCAAATTGTTCCAAAATGGATAAGTTATCTATATTGATTTGGCAACCTAAAGCAGCTACTTTTTCTATTTCTTCCAAGGAAACACCATTAGGAGTGAAAATAATTTGTTCCGCCGGATAACCTGCAGTTAAACCAAGTTTAACTTCCTGAATAGAAACAGTATCCAACCCGGCTCCAAGCTCTTTCATCAACTTTAAAATAGAAATATTGGAAAGTGCTTTAACAGCATAGTTTACTTTAACTTTCTTAACCTTATTAAATGCATTTGTCAAGCGTTTGTATTGAGACACAATTTTAGCTGAGTCATAAACATAAACAGGACTGCCAAAGTCCTTTGCAATTTTTAATAAAGCATTATTGTCCATTATTTCCATTTTTAAATTAGCCCGTAAAATTAAAACCTTTTTTTTACCCGATGACTTATAATTCATTAAAAATCATGACTATAATTTAGTAATTCTTCAAAGATTATAAACAATAATGAAATTTATTGTATAAGAATTATGGGTTGATTACATTTGTGACACTAAATTTTATGGTATAAAAGATGAATTTACACGAATATCAAGGAAAGGAAATATTAAGTAGTTTTGGTGTGCGTATTCAACGAGGTATTGTTGCACAAAGTGCTGATGAAGCAGTAACTGCAGCTAAGCAATTAACATCAGAGACCGGTACAAGTTGGTATGTCATTAAGGCTCAGGTTCATGCTGGCGGAAGAGGAAAAGGTGGCGGTGTTAAACTTGCCAAAAACCTTAAAGAAGTAGAAGAGATTGCTGGGCAGATTATAGGTATGAATCTTATTACGCCGCAGACATCTGCTAAAGGAAAAAAAGTGCATCAGGTATTGATTGCTGAAGATGTTTATTATCCAGGTGAAAATGAACCGGATGAATATTACATGTCTGTACTCTTAAATCGTGGCACAGGAAGAAATATGATCATGTACTCTACTGAGGGAGGTATGGATATTGAAAAAGTTGCAGAAGAAACTCCACATTTAATTTTTAATGAGGAAATAGATCCATCGGTTGGACTCCTTCCTTTCCAGGCAAGGCGTATTGCATTTAATTTAGGATTGTCAGGACAAGCGTTCAAGGAAATGACAAAGTTCGTAACAGCCTTATATTCTGCATATGTAAATTCTGATGCATCTCTATTTGAAATTAATCCTGTATTAAAAACAAGTGATAATAAGATATTGGCTGTCGATGCCAAGGTCACAATAGATGATAATGCGCTTTACAGACATAAAGATTATATTAACTTAAGAGATTTACGTGAAGAAAACCCGATAGAGGTTGAGGCCAAAAAAGTTGGTTTGAATTATGTTGATCTTGATGGTAATGTTGGGTGTATGGTTAATGGTGCAGGTTTAGCAATGGCAACCATGGACCTTATAAAACAGGCAGGTGGTGAACCTGCAAACTTTTTAGATGTAGGTGGTACAGCGGATGCAGCTCGAGTGGAAGCAGCATTCCGGATTATATTAAAAGATCCTTCGGTAAAGGCTATTTTGATAAATATTTTTGGCGGAATAGTACGTTGCGACAGAGTAGCACAAGGAATAGTTGATGCTTATAAAAACATGGGAGATTCTATAAAAGTTCCAATAATTGTTCGGCTTCAGGGAACAAATGCTGACATTGCTAAAGAACTTATTGATAGTTCCGGTTTGGATGTAAAAAGTGCTGTCCAATTTCAGGAAGCAGCTGATAAAGTCCAGGCAGTTTTAGCTTAATTTAATATTAGGCAATACTTTTTAAAAAATTAAATTATTTTAAAAAGAGTAGCATAACACGCTACTCTTTTTTGTTTTCTGCAATTGAAAGGTATTGAAAATCAATTTCTTAATTAAATATTAATTTACGTTAAACTAACGTTAATTGCCGGATCAATATGTAACATAAATAAATTTAATCAGTCCATATATTATAATCAATTAAAATCGAACAATTATGAAAACAACAAATCAAGAAAACAGAGTTACCAATGGAATTGGGTTTAGTAAATCAATTAAAACGCTATTGCTGGCCATAGCAATTACTTTTAGCGGTGCAATTTATGCAACTACTTCCGCAGTTAAAGAGGAACCAACTTCTTTGCAAGAAAAGATCACTAAATTATTGAAAAATCCTAATTTTATAGTTGAGGAGGATTCATATGCCAACGTTACATTTATGTTTAATAAGAACCGTGAATTAGTGGTTTTATCTGTTGATTCAGACAACCAGGAAGTTGTTAATTACATTAAGTACAGGTTGAATTACAAAAAACTGAACGTGGATGTTCAAAATTTAAACAAAACTTTTGTCCTCCCGGTTAAAATTGAGACGGAATAAAATCTGAATATAAAACGCAAAAAACTCCTGTCGCCAGATAGGAGTTTTTTTATGATCTTATTCCATCTAAAAATGTGTATTTTTAAAAATAATTTTAAGCACATGAATTCCAGAAAAGCCCAATTAAAAGCGTTTGACAGATTATTGACAATAATGGATGAATTGAGAGATCAATGTCCATGGGATAAGAAGCAAACCATGCAGTCCTTACGCCATTTAACTATCGAAGAAACATACGAACTTGGAGATGCCATTTTAGACAATGATCTGGAAGAAATTAAAAAGGAGCTTGGTGATGTGTTATTACATATAGTTTTTTATTCAAAAATAGGAAGTGAGACCAATCATTTTGATATTGCTGATGTATGCAACAGCATTTGCGATAAATTAATTGACAGACATCCTCATATTTACGGTGATGTTGTGGTAGAAAATGAAGATGATGTTAAGCGTAACTGGGAGAATTTAAAATTAAATGAAGGTAAAAAAAGTGTTTTAGAAGGCGTGCCCAAAAGTTTACCTGCTGTTGTTAAAGCTAATAGAATACAGGATAAAGTTGCTGGCGTTGGATTTGATTGGGAGAAACCGGAACAGGTTTTTGAAAAAGTTCAAGAAGAACTATATGAACTGCAATCTGAAATTAATAAAAATAATCATGAAGCCATTGAGAGTGAATTTGGAGATGTATTATTCTCCATGATCAATTATGCCAGGTTTTTAAAGATAAATCCTGAAAATGCTCTTGAACGAACAAATAAAAAGTTTATTAAAAGGTTTCAATATCTGGAGAAAGAATCCAAGCGTATTAATAAAGAACTTAAAGATATGTCCTTAGACGAAATGGATGTTTTTTGGGAAGAATCTAAAAAATTGTAATCAATGTAATCCAATCTTGATTTTAAAACGTATATACTCTTACAAAAGAGTTAGTTAGTTTAGTTAGGGGTCAAATTCCTACTTATTATTTAGGCAGATTCTTCAAAGTAAGATCGTTTTATAAGCCTTTATTAAGTAGGATTTGATGTTTTTAATACATAGATTTTATTTTTCTGAGCTTTTCTTTCCAGACTTTCAATTCATCTTTATGACGAGAAATATTCTTACGTACTTCTCTTACAACCGGATTATTTTCATCAACATGCTGAAAAAACAGTAAATTATTCTCCAGCTGATTTATTTCCTGTTTAGCCTCATCAACTCGCTTCTTTATAAAGAATAATTCGTTGTCCAGTTTTTTAGAATCTTCCTGATTATTTAACGATTCCAGTTTATTATCATATTTAATTAATTCAACCTCAGATTGGCTTATATCTAATTTTTTAAATAATGAATCAAGGGTTTTATTAAATTTCTTCTCAATAAATCGTTTATTGTAAGGCACCCTTCCAATAGCTTTCCACTCTTCAATTTTGGATCGAATTAATTTTAGATCTTCTTTTTGTTTTCCTGATAATTCCAGGTTTTGAATTTCGTCTAAAAACTTCTCCTTCTTTTCAAAAGCTTCATTTTCGACTTTATTTTCAGAGTCTTTTTGCTCATGAAGTTTATCAAAATAATGATTACAGGCTGCTTTGAATTGTTTCCAAATTTTATCGCTGTCCTTTCTGGGAACATGACCAATTCGTTTCCAGTCGGCCTGAATCTTTTTCATTAATGGAGTAGTAGCCTCAAAATCATCATTATCCTTATTATCTTCGGCAACTTTTATTAATTCCAACTTCTTTTCAAGATTTTTATACTGTTCTTTTTTAAGGTCCTTGTAGAATGCATTTTTGTTCCTATTAAAATTTCTGACAGCTTCTTTAAATTTTTTCCAGGTAGCTTCATTCAGTTTTAAAGGTACTTTACCAGCATTAAAAAATTCATTCCTCAATGACTCAATTTCTTTTATTTTGTTTTGCCAGGACTTATGATTACTCGTTTTATCCTCAGAAATTGCAGTGATTTTTGAAATTATTTCTTCTTTCTTCTCTAAATTAACTAAATATACCTCATCAAGTTTATCAAAATACTCCTGACGCTTCTTATGTATTGTTTTTGTTGCTGCCTTGAATTTTTCCCAGATCTCTTCGCGGTGTTCTCTTGCAACCGGACCTAGTTCTTCCTTCCACATTTTATGTAAAACCTGAAGCTCTCTAAAGGCATGGTTTATATCATCATTTTTTGCTAAATCTTCGGCTTTTTCAACAATTTTTTGTTTTTGCTCTAAATTATGTTTAAAATCAAGGTCCCTTAAATCCCTGTTCAGATGAAGGAAATCATAGAATATTTCTACATGGTGATGATAGGTATTCCAAGCGTTATTGTATTTATCTCTGGGAATGGGACCGGTATTTCTCCATCTTTCCTGTAATTCCTTAAAATGCTTATAGGTTGTATTTATATTTTCTTCTACGTTGATCAGTCCTTTAAGTTCTTCTATAATTTCAAGTTTTTTCTCAAGATTTTCTTTTAAGGAAGATTCTATTTTTTTGTAATGTAATTTTAATTTATTTCTATATTCCTTATGCGCATTATTAAACCTGGTTTTCAGGGGACTTGAAAAATGGAAATCAATTGGATTACCACCTTCGTTTATAAAATCTTCCTTTTTTTCTTCAAGGAAATGATTGTATTTTTCGTAGAATTCTTTTTTTATTAAATCGACATGTGTCCTTATTGCCTGAACCTTTTCTTTACTCAATAAGTCTTGAAGCTCATCCACCAAATCCTCCATGGTCATGTCATGGTAATCTTTAACCTTAATGGTGTGTCTTTCCTGATTTCCCTCGTCTTCTGCATCTTCTGCATTGGAAGCTTCAATTTCATCAACAACATTATCATCCTCCCTATTTTTTAGAGATTCAGTCTTGTCATCTTCTATGACTTCAGGATCTTTTTCATCTTCTAAGGCAGGCTTAGGAGATGCACTTTCATCTTTTTGAACTGCAATTTCTTTAGACTCTAATTCTTTTGTTCCATCTGCGTTTTGCAGGGTATCTTTCTTAGACATTTTAAAATGT
>CBDUIO010000060.1:0-11335 GCA_965367355.1 uncultured Flavobacteriaceae bacterium | reverse complement strand
TTCCTAAAATTGGTCTGGCAGATGGAATTATTAAAAGTATGTACTTTAAGACCATTACTAGTAATAAAATTTAATTTTGGCACTCTAATTGCAGTATTGCCTTTAAAATATAGGATTATGAAAAGGTTTTTAATAGTTTTTTTTAGTTTGCTGGGTTCAATTTCATTGGCTCAAGAAGAAGACATAGATTTAGAGAATACACAAATAGGATGTATTTCCGGAAATTGCGAAAATGGATTGGGTAAATATGCCTGGAAAAATGGCGATTACTATTATGGTGCCTGGAAAGCAGGAAAAATGGATGGTAAAGGTACTTATTATAAATCTGACGGAAGTATTTATGAAGGTTTTTGGAAAGATAGCAGAAAAAATGGTCAGGGCAAATTGGTACTGCCTAATGGTGATGTCTATAATGGAGATTTTTTAGATGGCTATGCTGAAGGATTCGGTATAATGCTCTATAAAGACGGAAGCACTTATAAGGGTAACTGGAAATATAATAAGCGTGACGGTCATGGCGTAATGAATTTCCATACAGGCGAACGTTATGTAGGAGAATATAAAAGTGGTATGCGCCATGGTAAGGGCCGATTTACTTACAGGAATGGTGAAAATTATAATGGAGAATGGCTTTACGGTGAAATGGAAGGCCAGGGAACGTATACCTACTTAGATGGATCTCAAAGTACCGGAATTTGGGCTAATGGCGAGATAGTTAAGGAGTAGTTATCCGTGAATGTATTCCTTTCCACCAAGGGTTTTCATAATTTCGGCTTCATGATCAAGTAATTGTTGCCATTTTTGATCAACTTCTTTTCTGTCACCATATTTACGAGCAAAACCTAAAAACATGGTATAATGGTTTGCTTCACTAACCATAAGTTTTCTATAAAATTCTGCCAATTCCTTGTCTTTTAATTGCTCAGATAATAATCGAAAGCGTTCACAGCTTCTGGCCTCTATAAGAGCTGCATATAAAAGACGATGGACCAATTGCGTCGTTCTGCTGCCGCCTTTGGGAAAGAATTTGACCAGTTGAACAACATAATCATCTTTTCTGTCTCTTCCCAGTGTCCAGCCACGCTCCAGAATTTTATCATGTACCATTTTAAAATGGCTCATTTCTTCTTTGACCAAAGAAGTCATTTCCTGAACCAGATCTGTATATTCGGGAAAACTTACAATTAAAGAAATGGCAGTACTGGTTGCCTTTTGCTCACAAAAAGCATGATCTGAAAGTATTTCTTCTATATTTTTTTCAACTATATTAACCCATCTCGGGTCTGTTGGAAGTTTAAGACCTAACATAATTTATATTTTATAATAGTTTGGAATACAAGGCATTAAATATCTAAATCAAACGATTTTTTTAATGTGGCTAAATTAGGATTCTTCTTTTTCAATTTGTCATATTTCTCCTTAGGAGTATAGGCGTATTGTTTCTCTAATTCTTCGTTAACAGTAATCGATAAATCGATTTTAAAATTATTTAATGTCTTTCTAATAAATCCTAATAGTTCATACTGATGGCGTTCAATCTCAACCTTATTAGTTGAATTTGGATATTCTAAATGAATTGTTGTATCCTGAACTTTTGGAGTATCTATCGATAAAATGGATGCCAGATTAAATTTGCCCTGTTTTTCCAGTTTTTTGATGTAGTTATCCCAGGTATGGATAAGTTCGTCTGATGTAAAATCATCTGTTGGTTGGTCTTCATCATCCAGAACAACCTCCATTTGCTTAATAAGATGTTCCTTCTTTGCCTTAATACTTTTCAACGATAATCCGGAGGTTCTTTTCCGCTCCTGGTTTAAAAGAATTTTAGGACGTTCTGTAACAATGCTGGGAGTGATAATTTCGGGAACTTCTAACTTTTCATTTGATTCTTCAATTGATTCCTGAACATTTGTAACAATAGCATTGGTCACTTCAATTTTTTGATCCGGTATTGTTACGGGAACAGGTTTTATTCCCTTATTTTTAAAGTAAGAAGCCGGGACTATAAACGGTCTACTGTTTTTTTTTTCTCCATCAAAAGTGATAGAGGCCAGTTGCATTAAACATAACTCTACCAGTAAGCGCTGGTTTTTACTGTTTTTGTACTTTAAATCGCATTCATTTGCCAGTTCAATTCCTTTTAACAGAAATTCTTGTGAAGTTTTTTGAGACTGTTTGATATATTTTTCTTTTGTTTGATCACCAACTTCTAAAAGTTCCATGGTTTCCGGGCTTTTACAAACCAGTAGGTCTCTAAAATGGCTCGCCAATCCGGCAATATAATGATGACCTTCAAATCCCTGAGCCAGGATTTTGTTGTACTGAATTAACAATTCCGGAATTTTATTTTCAAGTATCAGATCTGTACTTTTAAAATAGGTCTCATAATCTAATACATTTAAATTTTCTGTTACGGCTTTTCTGGTTAAATTCTTCCCTGAGAAACTGACCACTCTGTCAAATATCGATAAAGCATCTCTCATGGCACCATCTGCCTTTTGAGCAATGATATGTAAAGCGTCGTCTTCGGCTTTTATACCCTGTTCATTAGCAATATATTTTAAATATTCCTTGGCATCTGAAACCGTAATACGCTTAAAATCAAAAATTTGACAACGTGACAAAATGGTAGGAATAATCTTATGTTTTTCGGTAGTCGCTAATATAAAAATACAGTGTTTGGGGGGCTCTTCCAAAGTTTTCAAAAATGCATTAAATGCCGCCTGAGACAACATATGAACCTCATCAATGATATAGACCTTATATTTTCCAACTTGAGGAGGAATTCTAACCTGATCTGTCAAACTTCGTATATCATCAACAGAATTGTTGGAAGCTGCATCTAATTCAAAAATATTGAAGGCAAAGTCTTCATCTTCTTTTTCTGTACCATCACTATTGATCATTTTGGCCAGAATTCTGGCACAGGTTGTTTTACCCACGCCTCTTGGACCGGTAAATAAGAGTGCTTGAGCCAAATGATTATGCTCAATGGCATTTTGCAAGGTATTTGTAATAGCGCTCTGCCCCACAACATCCTTAAAGGATTGAGGTCTGTATTTTCTTGCTGATACTACAAAATGTTCCAATTTATGCTGAATTTAATTCAGCATCTTTCGATGCCTGATCTGTAAGTAACAAAGTTAAAAATTCAACTCAAATTTATGAATTATGAGTTCTAAATTTAAGAGGAGTTATTAACAATTGTCATAAAAAAATAATGGCATTATTGTTGTACTTTTGAAAACAAGTAAATCGCCTTATCGCTCTTGTGCTGAATTTATTTCGGCACATGGGAGGAAAGTCCGAACACCATAGTGCAACATAGTGGCTAACAGCCATCGGTCGTGAGATCAGGAAAAGTGCAACAGAAAGAATGTACAGGTCATGCTGTAGTGAAATCAGGTAAACTCTATGTGGTGCAATGTCATGTAAACCAGCGTCCCGATAGTAATCGGGAAAGAGCTGCACGTTCAATGCTGGTGGGTAGACAGCTAAAGTTTGTTGGTAACAGCAAACTCAGATAAATGATAAGGGTATTCTAACTCATTTTGGGAGCGATCCTTAAACGATTGTAGGATATACAGAATTCGGCTTATAGATTTACTTGAGCATAAAAAACCCTTTTAGAAATAAAAGGGTTTTTCGCTAAAAATAATTAGTTGGTTGGTTAATTATTTTATTGTCCGGGAGGAGTTACGGTATATCCCCATTGATTTAATACACTTAACAGATCATAAAATGCTTCCTCATGGATTACCTTGCCTTCGTTGTTAAAAGTGAGGATTGTAAATCCCTGAGTTATGCTTTTCTTTCCCGTAGGTGGGTTTTCACCAAAATTACCTGTATTGGTTCCTGTGCTGGTCCAGCTTGTATAGGTTTTGTTGCCAGAGACCACGGAATTTTTTAAATTTAAATTGAAGTCGGGAATTGTTGTGTGCCAAAATTTCATAATATCTCCAATTTCATCTTGATTTTTTGCAGCGGTTTCACCATTTGCTACTCGTACAATATTTTTAGTAGTAATGGATTTTAGCAGTTCAAAGTCATTATCACTCCAGGCTTTAATAAAATCACTCGTGGCATTAATCATAGCTTTTTCCTGATCAGAAATATTACTCATTGCCTGCAATTCCAGAACAACTTCCGATGGATCCCACATTCCAACTTCCCTAACTACTTTCCCATCAACAAATTGATAAGTGAGATGTATGGGAATCATAAATTCTTTTCCATTCGCTGCCAAAGTGCCTTTCCAGTCTAACCAGCAGTTAACCCATGTTTTTCCATCATCAGTCTTTACCATTTCATAATCCTGATCTTTATCTAAAAATTCTCTGGAAGAATATGCAGCATCATTAGCTTGATGGTAGGCTATGGTTTCCTGAGGTGACATGGCCTTGTTTTTTGTATTATAATAAGTTTTTGATGTATCTGCATAAATGCTCGTATCGTATGTCTTGTCATTATAATTTTTAATTAATTTCTTGACCGTATCAATTTCCGCTGATTGCTGCGTGTAACGCTGTTCTTGTTGACAAGCAGCAAATAACAATACCGCAAGGCTTAGTACTAATAGTTTTTTCATTATGGTTTAGTTTTAGTGTGTTAATTTATTTTGGTGGAGCCAATGTATAGCCTAATTGCATCGCTATTGCATTAGGATCGGAGAATACGTCTTCACGAACTCCTTTGCCATCTTTGTTAAATTCCCAAACGGCTAAACCACTAGCTTTAACTTTTTTACCTGTTGGAGGATTTCCATTCATCTCTCCTGTATTCGTTCCAGTAAGAGTCCAGTTGATATAAGCTTTATTTCCATATATTGATAAATTATCAACAGCAATTTTTAGATCTGGGATGGCTTTATGATTTGCATTTATCATTGCTATATAATCTGACTGATTACTTATGGTTTTCTCTCCGTTATCATACCTTGCCAAATCCGGGACGGTTACTGTTGACCACAATCCTCCATCATTTGTACTCCAAGCTTTAGCCGCTTTTGCTATATTTTCAGCAATAACTTTTTCATCAGCAGACATATTATTCATTGCTTCCATTTCCTTGTTCATTGCCGTGCCATCAAAAAATACATGTTCTTCAACTATTTTTCCATCTTTAAATTGAACTGCTAAATGCACAGGCATAGACAGTTCTTTACCGGTTGCCTTTATACTTCCGTTATGAGTTCCCCAAAAATACACCCAGGTTTCGTCTTCTTTATCCAATACCATTTCGATATAGGCTTTCTCTTTATCGAATCCATAATCTGCCCAGGCAGGTGTTGTTTGTTTAAACTGGGCAATTCGAGCGTCAACAGTCATTGGCTCATTGGAGTTTACATAAATTTTTGCCGTATCGGCAAAATGACTTTTCCATGTATCCCAGTCTCCACTTTCGTAAGCAGCGATTCCGGACTCAAGGGTTTTGGTTTCGGCAGATTCGGCAAAATAACGTTGCTCTTGTTGACAAGCTGCAATCATCATTACAGTAAGTACAAAAAATACTAGTTTTTTTAAAATTTTCATGTTGGTTTATTGTTTTAGTGTTAATGTTTATTTATTGTGGTGAGTATGCTAAGTCTGGTCTCATATCTGCTTCTACCTTTTTATATCTTAATACATTGGAGTACATATCCCACATGGCTTTCTCTCCATCTTCTCCAAATAAAGCCTTGTTAGCTTTTCCCTTCTGCGCCATATGTTCTTGATCCTTAGCTGCTATGGCTACCATATAATATTCTCCGTCAGTGCCAAAGCCATTATTGTAAACTCTGTAATAAGTTTTTGATCCTTTATTCTTATAAAGATCTTTAATGGCTTTCATTTTCTCCTTAACAGTACTTCTGTTTCCAGGCGCTACATATATGTAATGAAACTCTCTGTAGTTCTCTCCCTCGGGAGTTTGAGTAATACCATCAGGCATGTATGTAAGTTCTTCATTTAAACGGATAATGTAATCGAGTTCAGTATCATAACATTTATCCATTCTATTAAAAAGCTCAACAATTTTTTCGCGACCTTCTTTCTCGATCAATGCTGAAACAAAATTAGGTTTGTCCAACTCTGCATAATTTTCCATTGGAGAAACAAATAAATAACGACTGTCGTTGGTCACAGCCGTAATCCATTTTACATCCTGCAGATTATGCTTTTTTACTAATGCCAGTAGTTCTTTGATAATATTTTCATATTCCATTATGTGAGATGGTTTTACCACATCTTCATGGATTCGATACATTTTTTGGGCGGAAGTGGAATAAGGTGCTAGAAATACAAAAATTAAAATAAGAATTGTTGCTTTTAACGTTTTCATTTTAAAAGGAATTAGTTGGTTAATATAATTTTTAACCACAAAAAAGCACGCTAAAGTAAATCAAGGGCATTGAACAATGAATTGCTAAAAATGTAATAACCCTTTGGAGAGAGTAGTCTAATATACAAAAAAAAAATTAAGATTGACTTTTCTGACTTAAAAAGTGGTACTAATTTTTAAAGAAACTAAACATATTCCCACCATAGGTTTTGGAATACTTAAAATGCTCTAATTGAGATAAATCAGTATGTTTTGAGTGCTCAATGATCAAAAGTCCCTCTTCTTCCAACAAATTATTTTGAAATATTAATTGCGGGATTTTGGCAAACATTTCTTCGGAGAAGGAATATGGAGGATCTGCAAAAATGATAGAAAATTGGGCATGACAATTTTCCAGATATTTAAATACATTAGCTTTTATAACCTGAATTGGCATTTCAAATTCCTGAGCTGTACTTTCAATAAATTTAACGCAACCATATTCCTGATCAATACTGATAATTTTTTCTGTTCCCCTGGATGCAAATTCGTAGCTTATACTTCCAATACCTGAGAACAGATCTAAAACTGATATCTCATCAAAATAGTACTGATTGTTTAAAATATTAAAAATGGCTTCTTTGGCCATATCGGTTGTTGGGCGAACTGGCAGCTTTTTGGGTGCCTGGATGCGACGACCTTTATGGATGCCCGAAATTATGCGCATTAAAAACTATTTAATATTACAAACTGGCTATGATTACTGTTTGGTTGAGCTGAGTCTGAGTACTTATAACTATCGATTCTCTTACTAAAAAAAACAAACCTTACATATTTAAATGTCATTGTATATAATTCGTCTTTCGAATCTATGTTTCCCGTAAAAATTAATTCAAAGTATTCCGGGTTTAGTTTTAGCTGTTCTGCTGTAAATAAAATGTAGTAAATGAAGTCTTCCTTGGTCTTATATTCAAAAGAATTGTAAAACTGTAAGTTGCCATTTTCTACCACTACTATTTCAAAATTCTCACTTGCTACATTGACATACATTTTTGGTTTTTCAGCATTTTTTTCAGCTTTTAAAACCTGTTCGATATAAATAGTAGAAAAATGTTTGTATGTGAATTCTCCAAACCTGTCATACAGGTAATTGTTTACATTCATAAAAGGAATATATACATTCACACTATCATTTAATTCTATTTTGTCGAATGTTATATAATCTGTGTTTAGTATTTTATTATTGAATTTTAAATAATCGGCGAGGTTATCTTCGTTAAAAAGAGCAGAAGGCACAATGGTTGCCAATTCATTTTTGTGGATTACCGTTATATCAGAAAACCTTGAATTCAGCTTTTCTTCGTTATCAAAATACTGTTTTAATTTAACCAGAATTTCGTTTGGGTTGGATTTTAAACCGAAATTAAAATCTTTTAAATAATCAATAGAATTTCTTTCAACATTTAAAATGCAAAAAGAAAGTCCACTCAAGGAAACTTGAATGGACAATTTTAAATTTGATGTTTCTTTTATATTATTCGTCGTTTGAGCCATAAACCTTAGGCCAGTTTCCGTTGGTATTTACTTCGTTCATAGAACCTACTTTTAAAGTAGGACCGTTTACACCATCTACAGAAACAACCTCTTTTTCTTGAGCTACCAAATCTTTGTTTTGGTCATATAAAATAACAGATTTATCAACTTTAACTTCAAAAACCGGGATTTTGACATTATTACGCTCTACAAATCCAGCCTCCATTTTAAACTTAGCTCCAGGTTCTCCAGAACCTTCCGGAAGGTTAATCATTGTTTTATATCGATTTGACTTTTTAAACAAAGAGTCTTTTACAGGAACAAAACCAAGAGTATCAATAACAATAATATCTTTATAAGTAGTTACACCACCATACCTTCTTGTTAATTCCTGATCAATTACACTCGAGTCTCTTCTTTGAGTAATAGTAAACTGTGCTGTATCTATAAATTTTACTAAATTCTCGAAATTAGATTGAAATTTCCCGGTCACTTGCCTGTGAGCTAATTGGGCACTTCTCAAATCCTTTAAATTTTTAATGATCAATGCATATCGCTCATTTTTAATCTTATTAAACTGAAGCGGTTCGTAAATTGATTTTACATTAATGTATGCCAAATAAATAATTAAAGCCCATAGTACAACCAGTACAATAGGTTTAGCCTTTGCAGAAACATATTTATTAATTAACCAAACAATACCAATTGTTAGTATAATGGCTCCAACTATAAGAATTAATGTAGACATAGTGATTATTTTGTTTAATTAGAAAATTAGTGGTCTATACGCAAATCTACAATTTTTTTTTAATCGCTAAAACCATTGGGAGTAAAAATCATTTATATATTTGAACAATTATGTCCGAACCATCAAAATTAATGTCACCTTCAGAGTTTTATTTCCTTATTAAAAAGGAATTTCCATTTAAGCCTACAACTAAACAGGACATCGTTTTGCAGCAAATTACAGAATTCATTTTTGACAATTCCAAAGACCAATTATATCTGCTTAAAGGATTTGCGGGAACAGGAAAAACGACTATCATAAGTACCATTGTTAATAATTTATGGAAGATCACTAAAAGTGCAGTATTGCTGGCCCCAACAGGTCGTGCAGCAAAAGTTATTAGTAATTATTCAGGAAAAGAAGCCTTTACTATTCATAAAAAAATATACTTCCCAAAAAAAGAAAAAGGGGGGTCGGTTAAATTTATTTTGCAACCAAATAAACACAAAAAAACCATTTTCATTGTTGATGAATCATCGATGATCCCAGATACTCCTGGTGAGTCCAAGCTATTTGAAAATGGATCCTTATTGGATGACCTCATGCAATATGTTTACTCAGGACATCAATGTAAATTGTTATTAATTGGTGATACAGCCCAGTTACCACCTGTGAAACTGGATATAAGTCCGGCCTTAGATGAAAATACTTTATCTATCAATTACAACAAGGAAGTAATTAAAATGGAGTTGGATGAAGTTGTAAGACAGGAAAAAGACTCCGGAATATTATTAAATGCCACGAAATTGAGAGAAACTTTATCTGATGGTTTTTATGAGAGCTTTAAATTCCATTTAGATTCTTTTACTGATATAGTCCGATTGATCGATGGATATGAAATAATGGACGCCATAAATGACTCCTACAGTAAACTTGGAAATGAAGATACTGCCATTATAGTAAGAAGTAATAAAAGAGCCAATTTGTACAATCAACAAATACGAAGTCGAATCCTGTTTCAGGAAAACGAGTTGTCGTCCGGTGATTATTTAATGGTGGTTAAGAACAATTATTTTTGGCTAAAGCCTACAAGTGAAGCGGGATTTATTGCTAATGGCGACATTGTTGAAGTCCTTGAGATATTTAAAATTGAAGAGCTGTATGGATTTCGATTTGCCGAAGTTAAGGTTAGAATGGTAGATTACCCCAGAATGAGACCTTTTGAAACTTTCCTCATGCTGGATACTATTGAAGCCGAAACTCCATCGCTACCTTATGAAGAATCCAACAGATTATATCAGGAAGTTGTAAAAGATTTTGAAAATGAGTCCAGTAATTATCGTAAATTCTTAAAAGTAAAGAATAATAAACATTTTAATGCCCTTCAGGTCAAGTTCTCTTATGCAATAACATGTCACAAATCACAAGGTGGGCAATGGAATACAGTGTTTGTCGAGCAGCCATATTTGCCAAATGGAATTGATAAAGATTACATTCGTTGGTTGTACACGGCAATAACCAGAGCACGAGAAAAGTTGTACCTTATTGGGTTCAAAGACGATTTTTTTGAGGCATAATTTTTGAATTAAGTTTAAAAAAATATTCATGACATCAGAAACAATTTTAAGCATCTTTTTAGGTATTGGGCTGGCAGCATCAGTAGGATTTCGTGTATTCTTACCATTATTCGCTTTGAGTTTAGCATCCCATTTTGGGATTTGGGAACTGAATGAATCCTGGGAATGGGTAGGTAGTTTGGCAGCGGTCGTCACATTAGGTGTGGCAACTCTTGTGGAAATTTTCGCCTATTATATACCATATCTTGATAATTTACTTGATTCCATTGCAATACCTTTGGCTGCTATAGCGGGCACTGCAGTTATGGTTTCAACAGTTGCCGATCTAAGTCCGGTTATTACCTGGTCCTTAGCAATCATTGCAGGAGGAGGAACTGCGACGGCTATTTCCGGGGCATCGAGTGCTACACGATTAACTTCAACAGCAACTACTGGAGGTTTAGGGAATCCTGTTGTTTCTACATTAGAAACTGGGACTGCGTTAACTTTATCGGTTTTTTCAATTTTTTTACCAATAATCGGTTTTGTTCTAGTTTTAATAGTTATCGTTTATATTTATCGATTTTATAAAAAGATTAAATCTACTAAAGCTTAAATCTTTAAAATTATCTTATTTTTGAAACAGATACGTTAATTATTAAATGAAAGTAATTTCTATGATTCCGGCACGATATAGTGCTTCTCGTTTCCCTGGTAAACTGATGCAGGATCTGGGAGGTAAATCCGTGATCTTAAGAACGTATCAAGCTACAGTTAATACAGGATTATTTGATGATGTATATGTGGTAACGGATAGTGATATTATCTTTTCTGAAATAACATCAAATGGCGGAAAGGCAATCATGAGTAAAAAAGAACATGAGTCTGGAAGTGACAGAATTGCCGAAGCTGTTGAAGAAATAGATTGTGACATCGTCATCAATGTACAAGGAGACGAACCATTTACAGAAAGGGAAAGTCTGGAAAAACTTTTAAATGTCTTTAAAAAGGATCCAAAAAAGGACATTGATTTGGCATCATTGATGGTTGAAATAAAAGACTGGGATGAGATCTCTAACCCAAATACTGTAAAAGTAATTGTTGACCAGAAAGACTTCGCCTTGTATTTTTCAAGAAGTCCAATCCCATATCCTCGCGATAAAAATGCAGGCGTGCGGTATTTTAAGCATAAAGGCGTATACGCATTTAGAAAGGAAGCAAT
>CBDUIO010000059.1:0-11374 GCA_965367355.1 uncultured Flavobacteriaceae bacterium | reverse complement strand
TCTTTTAACAGTTTCACAATATCTTTTCTGGCTTCAGGTTTTAACTGCCTTTCAATAATGTAGGTGTAAGGATCTAAATCCGGTTGGTTGTTTGGGTTAACTTTAAAAACTTCCTTCTCTCTTTCCAGAACCTGCAATCCCATATAAGCGCCTCCAAGGTCACCAGTCACTACTAAAAGATCATTTGCTTTAGCTCCGCTTCTGTATACAATATCTTCTTCTTTAGCCTCCCCAACAGCTGTTATTGAGATCACCAATCCTTTATTGGAACTCGTCGTATCACCTCCAACTAAATCAACATTGTAATTTTTAGAAGCCAGTTCAATTCCGGCATAAAGTTCTTCAACAGCTTCAAGCGGGAATCGGTTGGAAATAGCAATAGAAACTGTAAATTGAGTTGCTATGGCATTCATCGCATAAACATCAGATAAATTAACCATTACTGCTTTATAACCTAAATGTTTTAAAGGCATGTAGCTAAGGTCAAAATGGACTCCTTCTATCAACAAGTCAGTAGTTATTACAACTTTATTTTTAAATACCAGCACAGCTGCATCATCTCCAACACCTTTAATAGTAGATTTGTGCTTGATTTCAAAATTCTTGGTTAAATGATCAATCAGGCCAAATTCGCCTAATTCACTAATTTTTGTAAACTGTTGATTTTTATCTTCTATCATGCTGCAAATTTAGTATTCTTTTATAACAAAAACCTATCAAACTATATGCTAATATAATGTTATCGTGCATTGCAAAACAGTTGTTATATTGTATATTTGCACTCTATTTAGAATTAATCTATTTAAGGAATATGATAAAAGTTTCAGAAACAGCTAAGAAAAAGGTGATCGAATTGATGAAGGATGATGGCTTTAATCCATCTTCAGACTACATTCGAGTTGGAGTTAAAAGTGGAGGTTGCTCAGGATTATCTTATGACCTGAAGTTTGATAATAAACAAAAAGAAGAAGATAAAGTGTTTGAAGATAATGGCGTTAAGATCATAGTAGATAAAAAGAGCTTTCTATATTTAATTGGTACAACTCTGGAATATTCCGGAGGATTGAATGGAGCCGGATTTGTATTTAATAATCCAAATGCCAACAGAACTTGCGGATGTGGGGAATCATTCTCCTTATAGTCTTAAGGATTAAAAAAAATGAAGTTTCAAAGTTAATAAGTGGTTTAATAAAATAACTTAATTCAACTTTTATGGGTAAATATACAGAAGACGATTTAAGAGAAGAGCTAAAATCAAAGGAATACGAATACGGTTTTTATACAGATATTGAGTCTGATACATTTCCCGTTGGATTAAATGAAGATATAGTAAGAGCAATTTCCAAAAAGAAGGAAGAACCGGAATGGATGACCCAATGGCGATTGGAAGCTTTTAAGGCATGGAAAGAAATGAAAGAACCGGAATGGGCGAATGTTCGTTACAAAAAACCGGACTTTCAGGCAATTTCTTATTATTCAGCGCCAAACAGTAAGCCAAAATACGATAGTATTGATGAGGTCGATCCTGAATTACTAGCAACTTTTGAGAAACTTGGCATCTCATTGGATGAACAGAAAAAACTAGCTGGAGTAGCTATGGATGTGGTTGTAGATTCTGTTTCCGTAGCCACGACCTTTAAAAAGACTTTAGCAGAAAAAGGAATTATCTTTATGAGTATTTCTGAAGCCATTAAGGAATATCCTGACCTGGTCAGAAAATATATTGGGACCGTTGTGCCTCAAAAAGACAATTTTTATGCAGCACTGAATTCGGCTGTTTTTAGTGATGGCTCATTCTGTTATATTCCAAAAGGTGTGCGTTGTCCAATGGAGTTATCGACTTATTTCAGGATCAATCAGGCAGGAACCGGTCAATTTGAACGCACCTTAGTTATTGCAGATGAAGGTAGTTATGTTAGTTACCTGGAAGGATGTACTGCACCGAGCAGAGATGAAAATCAGCTGCATGCCGCAGTAGTGGAATTAATAGCACTTGATAATGCCGAAATAAAATATTCTACTGTACAAAACTGGTATCCCGGAAATGCCGAAGGTAAAGGAGGCGTTTACAACTTTGTAACGAAAAGAGGATTGTGTGAAACCAATTCCAAGATTTCATGGACTCAGGTGGAAACGGGAAGTGCTGTAACGTGGAAATATCCATCTTGTATATTAAAGGGCGATAATTCTATAGGTGAGTTCTATTCAATTGCGGTAACGAATAATTACCAGCAGGCAGATACGGGAACTAAAATGATCCATATTGGTAAAAACACAAAATCAACAATAATCAGTAAAGGTATTTCTGCTGGGCATTCACAAAACAGTTACAGAGGGTTGGTTAAAGTGAATTCGGGAGCAGATAATGCCAGAAATTTTTCTCAGTGTGATAGTCTGTTGATGGGAAATCTATGTGGAGCTCATACATTTCCATACATTGAAGCAAAGAATAAAACGGCACAAATAGAACATGAGGCCACAACGAGTAAGATTGGAGAAGATCAGATTTTCTATTGTAACCAACGAGGAATTGATACCGAAAAAGCGATTGCATTGATAGTAAATGGTTTTAGTAAAGATGTGTTAAATAAATTACCGATGGAATTTGCTGTGGAAGCTCAAAAACTATTGGAAATAAGTTTAGAAGGCTCAGTGGGATAAGAGTTAAGAACTATGAAAAAAGTGATTTTCATTTTATGTGTCTCGTTGATAGTGTTAAGCTGTAAATCAGATTCTAAATCGGTAGAAACTAATTCAGAAACAATCAAAGAAAAGGACACTTTAATAACATTAACAGGCGATTTTATCTACTATGCAGATGCCGCAGTCTTACAAACACCAAAAGAAATTTACGGGGTTGTCATAGATGATAAAATGCATGAACTAGAGAACGCCGTTAAACCATTAAAGAATGAAGTAACAGATATGGTTTTGGTGACAGTTAGAGTACGCCGATTTGAAAAACCTGAAAATGAAGAAGGTTGGCCGTACAGATTAGAAATAAAAGAAATATTAAAGGTTGAAAAACCAGACTTAAATAAAAAAAACGTTATTAAAATAGGGCAATAAGAATATGTTAAAGATAAAAGACTTACACGCAGCTGTTGGAGGAAAATCAATTTTAAGAGGAGTCAATCTGGAAGTTAAAGCAGGCGAAATCCATGCTATAATGGGGCCAAATGGTTCCGGAAAAAGTACTTTGGCTGCAGTAATAGCTGGAAAAGAAGACTACGAGGTTACTAAGGGCGATATTTTCTTTGAAAATGAAAACATAGAAGAACTTGGGGCAGAAGAAAGAGCACATAAAGGAATATTTTTATCCTTTCAATATCCTGTGGAAATCCCGGGAGTTTCTGTCACCAACTTTATGAAAACAGCCATTAATGAAACGAGGAAAGCTAAAGGTTTAGATGATATGCCAGCTAACGAAATGCTTAAATTAATAAGAGATAAAGCTGAGTTGCTGGAAATTGACAGGAAATTTTTATCTCGTTCGTTAAATGAAGGATTTTCAGGAGGCGAAAAAAAGCGAAATGAAATATTTCAAATGGCCATGTTAGAACCTAAACTTGCTATTCTGGATGAAACAGATTCCGGGTTGGATATCGATGCGCTTCGTATTGTTGCCAATGGTGTAAACAAACTTAAAAGCAAAGACAATGCTGTGGTGGTCATAACTCATTATCAGCGATTGTTAGAATATATTGTACCTGATTTTGTTCATGTTCTTCATAACGGAAAAATAGTTAAATCCGGAACAAAAGAATTGGCACATGAACTTGAAGCAAAAGGATACGACTGGATAAAGGAAGAAGTGAACGCTTAAATTGCAAAAAATGGATTTAAAAGAAAAACTGGTTTCCTCTTTTATGGCTTTTGAGAATAATGTAGATGTTACTTCAAAGGTGCATAACATTCGTACTGAGGCGATCAAGTCATTCGAAGAACAGGGATTTCCAACTAAAAAAGATGAAGCCTGGAAATACACATCTTTAAATAAGATTTTAAAGACAGATTTCAGTGTTTTTCCTAAACAGGATAATTCGCTGGAATATAGCGATGTCAAGGGATATTTCATTCATGATATTGAATCCTATAAATTGGTATTTATTGATGGTAAATATTCATCTAATCTATCCAAGACCACCCATGATGGGATGGATATCTGCTTAATGTCGGCCGCTTTAAATAAGCCAAAATACAGGCTGATGATTGATAATTATTTTAATAAAGTAGCAACAAAGGACGGGTTATCATCTTTGAATACGGCATTTTCAAATGAAGGAGCTTATATTCATATTCCAAAGAACAAGGTAGTTGAAAAACCAATTCAGATTGTATATTTTTCTACCGGAGACGAATCGGCTTTAATGAATCAGCCAAGAAACCTGATTATAGTTGAGGAAAATTCTCATTTGCAAATAATTGAACGTCACCAGAGTTTAACGTCTAATCCTGTATTGACCAATAGTGTGACCGAAGTTTTTGCTAAAAAACGGGCTATAATCGATTACTATAAAATTCAGAATGACAACAATACAGCATCTTTAATAGACAATACATTTATTAATCAAAGGCAAGAGAGTCATTGTTCGGTTCATACCTTTTCACTGGGTGGAAAATTAACAAGAAACAACCTTAATTTTTATCAAACAGGAGAACGGATTAATTCGGTTTTAAAAGGCATAACAATAATTGAGGATGATCAGCATGTCGACCACAACACTTTAGTTCATCATATTGAACCAAATTGTGAGAGCCATCAGGATTATAAAGGCGTGTTTAGTGAAAGCTCAACGGGAGTGTTCAATGGTAAGGTCGTAGTAAATAAAGAAGCACAGAAAACAAATGCGTTTCAAGCAAATAATAATATTTTACTTAGTGATAAGGCATCTATAAATACTAAGCCACAGTTAGAGATCTTTGCAGATGATGTTAAATGTTCACATGGTTGTACCATAGGACAGCTGGATGATAATGCTATGTTCTATTTAAAGACAAGAGGTATACCGGAAAAAGAAGCAAAAGCGCTTTTGACTTATGCATTTGCAAACAATGTACTCGATTCAGTGAAAATTCCGGCGTTAAAAGGACGTATCAATAAATTAATTGCTCAAAAATTAAAAGTAAATATTGGATTTGATCTGTAATAAATTCAAACTCCTAATTACATAAATTTCATGCTGGACGTAGATAAAATAAGAAAAGATTTTCCAATACTATCGCGTAAAGTCAATGGAAACCCTTTGGTGTATTTGGATAACGCAGCTACTTCGCAGACACCACGACAAGTCATAGATACCATAGTTGAATATTACAGTAATTACAATGCCAACATTCATCGCGGTGTTCATACTTTAAGCCAGGAAGCGACAAATGCCTATGAACTGGCAAGGAAAAAAGTTCAACACCATTTTAATGCAAAACATTCGCACGAAATAATATTCACCTCAGGAACTACACATAGTATTAATCTGGTTGCTAACGGATTTGCCTCTATTTTAAATAAAGGTGATGAAATAGTTGTCTCAGCATTAGAACATCATAGTAATATTGTGCCATGGCAAATGCTATGTGAGAGAACTGGCGCCATTTTGAAAGTAATACCAATGAGTCAGGAAGGTGAATTGATAGTGACTGAGTTTGATAAATTACTTTCCAATAAGGTTAAATTAGTCTTTGTCAATCATATCTCAAACACATTAGGAACTATAAATCCGGTTAAGGAGATTATTGAAAAAACTCATAGAATTGGTGCAGCTGTATTGATCGATGGTGCACAGGCTTGTCCGCATTTAATTCCCGATATGCAAGATCTTAATGCCGATTTTTATGTGGCATCAGCTCATAAATTATGTGGGCCAACAGGTATAGGCATGCTTTATGGAAAGGAAAAATGGTTAAAAAAATTACCGCCTTATCAAGGTGGAGGAGAAATGATCGCTGAGGTATCCTTTGAAAAGACAACCTACGCTGACCTACCTTTTAAATTTGAGGCAGGAACACCAAATATTTGTGGAGGCATTGCCTTTGGTGCTGCTCTGGATTATATGAATTCTATTGGATTTGACAATATAGCAGCTCATGAAAATGAATTATTGAAATACGCAACCCAGGAATTACTGAAAATTGAAGGAATAAAAATTTACGGACCTTCAGCCAATAAAACATCGGTTATTTCATTTAATCTTGAAGGGATTCACCCTTATGATATAGGTAGTATTTTAGATAAAATGGGAATTGCAGTAAGAACGGGACACCACTGTACGCAGCCAATAATGGATTTTTACAAAATCCCGGGAACGGTTAGAGCGTCATTTGCATTTTATAATACATTACAAGAAGTTGATGCTCTTGTAAATGCTGTGAAAAAAGCAAAAATGATGTTGTCCTGAAATTTTATTCATAAATTATGTTTAATTAAAGCTGCCTCAAAAGAGGCAGCTTTTTATTTAATTGAATTTTATGCATTTCATCGAATTCTGCTGAAAAAAATCAGAATAATTTAAGTTTTTATTAAAATATTTTTATTTTCGGAACATTCAAATTAAAAACTTTAACAATAATGAAAAGACTAATTCTAGCAATGGCTGCAGTAGCCTTATTTTTTACTGCCTGTGACAATGATTCAATTGAAATCGCTGATGAACAATCTTTAATAGACATGAGCGATTTTTATGTTTATACCGATGCCGATACTGATGAAGCTTCAAGGTTGGCTTTAGACAGTAAGGTGAAGTCATGTTACTCAATGGTCAATTTAAACCGACTACTTAAAGAAAATCCAGGATTGGAAAAGAAAATGTATGACATAGAATATCATACAAGATCCCAAATAGCAGCTAAAAAACCGGATGGCGTTGGAAATGGGAATGGAAATGGAGGTGGAGATGAAGAACCCGGTGGTGGAGACAATCTTGGTGTAATAAACATTCCGGTTTATGTACATGTAGTTTACAGCAATGCTGCTGAAAATGTAAGCGATGCTCAAATCCGTTCGCAAATAGACGTGTTGAATGATGACTTTAGAAAAACAAATAACGATGTAAATCAAATTCCTTCCGAATTTGCTCCATTGGCTGCTGATTCTGAGATTTCATTTACACTGGCAGGAACTTATAGATATGCAAATTCAACATCCACTTGGGGAACCAATGATGCTGTAAAATATTCATATCCTCCAATTACGCCTTCAACTCACCTTAACATATGGATATGTAACATAGGTGGAGGGATTCTAGGTTACGCCCAATTCCCTGGTGGTCCATCCTCTACAGATGGTGTTGTCTTGCTTTACTCCAGTTTACCTGGTGGGTCTGCCTCACCGTACAATGAGGGAAGAACCGCAACACATGAAGTAGGTCACTACCTGAACCTAAGACATATTTGGGGAGATGGAAGATGCAATAGAGATGACTTTGTGGCAGATACACCTAAATCAGATGCTCCAAATTATGGTTGTCCGTCTTATCCAACTGTTAACTGTCGATCAAATGATATGACAATGAACTATATGGATTATACAAATGATGCCTGCATGTACATGTTTTCTGAAGGGCAGAAAACTCGAATGAGAACTATATTTGAAGCTGGTGGAGCAAGAGATTCAATGATAAATTAAGTATCGGACATATAAATATTTAAAAGACGTCAATTTTGGCGTCTTTTTTGTATTATTATGGTAAATATTAATTAGGTATGAAAATTTTATTTAGCTTATTAGCGTTAATATTAACCACAAAGGAATGTGAAAACAAGAAGTCAGTCCTTGAAACAGAAACATCAGAACTAGTGAGTTCTGCAAAATCCTCCGATCAACAAAAAGACTACATCATTGAATATTCTGCCATGTCAAGAGGGATTTTCAATGAAGTTAAAATTACAGGTAACAGTATTTCAGTTCAAAAGAGTCGAAATTCAGAACCAGTTATTAAAGAATTGAACAGTGAGAATAAAGAGGATCTTAATAAAAAATTAGAAGGAATAGACATCGCGATGTTGCCTGAATTAAAAGCGCCAACGGAGAAACGGTTTTTTGATGGTGCGGCTCATGCAACTCTTAAAATAACAGTTGATGGTAAATCCTATTCTACAACAAGTTTTGATCATGGTTTTCCGCCTGAAGAAATAAAAGCCCTTTGTGACGATATTGTTCAATATTTGGAATAAATTTCAGGGTAATTACGAAATTGTATTTTTGATTAAAATAGATCAAGTGAAAATAGAAGATATACAAAACGAAATAATTGATGAGTTCTCAATGTTTGAAGACTGGGAAGAACGCTATCAATATATGATTGACCTGGGTAAGACCTTACCTTTAATAGAAGAGAAATATAAAACAGAGGATAATATTATTAAAGGCTGCCAAAGTAAAGTTTGGGTTCATGCCGAAATGAAGGATGATAAAGTAGTATTCACTGCTGATAGTGATGCCATTATAACAAAAGGGATCATCGCTATATTAATACGTGTGTTCTCAAATCAGCATCCTAAAGATATAATCGATGCTAATACAGATTTTATTGACGAGATCGGACTCAAAGAACATTTATCACCAACTCGTGCCAACGGTTTGGTTAGTATGATAAAACAACTTAAAATGTATGCCATTGCATACCAAACACAATTACAATAAGATGAGCGAATCAAAAATAGATACAAACAAACTTGGAGCAAAAATAGTAGGCGTGTTAAAAACCATTTATGATCCTGAAATTCCGGTGGACATCTATGAATTGGGATTAATTTATGACGTTTTTGTTAATGAAGATATGGATGTCAAGATTTTAATGACCTTAACAACGCCCAATTGTCCGGTTGCTGAAACCCTTCCTCTTGAAGTAGAAGAAAAAGTAAAATCCATTAATGAAGTTAAAAGTGCTGAGGTAGAAATTACTTTTGATCCACCCTGGAATCAAGACTTGATGAGTGAAGAGGCCAAACTGGAATTAGGAATGCTTTAATATGGCAGACGAAATTATAAATCGTGTCGCGAATAGTAAACTGGTAACAATCAATCTGGAAGATTTCTATCCGGAAGGGAAACGTGTTTTGTTTGATATTAAGGATTGGCTGTATGAAGGCTTAGTTTTACGGGAGAAGGATTTTAGGGAAAAAGCTAGATCTTTTAACTGGGCGCAATACCAAAATTGTTATGTTGCCTTAACATGTTCTACCGAAGCTACCATTCCGGCATGGGCATTCATGCTTTTAGTCGTTTATTTAGAACCTTTTGTCGAAAAAGCCCTAATTGGCGATCTTGAAGCATTAGAGACTTCCATCTATCAGGACATTTTAAATCAATTAGATACGTCGATTTATAAAGATAAGCCGGTCATAATTAAAGGCTGCAGCCATAAGCCAGTCCCAGCAAATGCTTATGTTATGCTAATATCCAAGCTAAAACCAATAGCCGGTTCCATCATGTACGGGGAAGCATGTTCTTCTGTTCCCTTATTTAAGAAACGATAGTCATATTATTTTTTAAACACCTGTAATTGAGCAATTTAAATTCAATTGTTAATTTTGTCAACATGGTATTTAAATATATATTTGCGGCAAATTTTAACCTAGAACTTAAACGTTAATTAAAACTTATTTAAAATGATGAAAAAATTAATTTTATTACTTGCATTATTTGTTGGAATTACCTCCATGAATGCACAGACAAAAGAAGAATTACAAGCTCAAAAAAAAGAGAAACAGGCTGCTGCTGATGCATTACAGTCAGAGGCGAATGCTTTACAGGCACAAATTGATGCCTTACCTGGGTGGAGAAAAGGTGCTTTCGGAACCATTGGAGGGACTATTTCAGAATTTAACAACTGGTATGCACAGGGATTTCCTAATAACTCATCCGGGAATATCGGATTTACAGTCAATGCATTTGCCAATAACCTGCAAGAAAAATTCTTTTGGAGAAACTCTGCAAACGTCAATTTAGCTTGGGTAAAGTTAGACGATAAGGATGATGCCACAGACAATGAAAACTTTAGAGAAGCGACAGATGTGTTCAATATTACTTCTCTTTACGGAAGAAAGCTAAGCGAAAAATTTGCAATTTCCACACTTGGGGAGTACAGAACTACAATATTGAATAACTTCAATGATCCGGGTTATTTAGATCTTGGTGTTGGTGCTACCTGGACTCCAATAACAGATTTAATTGTTGTTATCCATCCTTTAAACTACAACTTTGTGTTCAGTAAAGGAGATACTGTATTTGAATCATCTCTGGGAGCAAAAATCGTTGCAGATTATACAAGGCAAATAGGAGCTGTTAATTTCAAAACTAATTTATCAATGTTCCAAAGTTATAAGAGTGGAGACTATTCTAACTTAACCTGGACCAACTCGTTTGGCTATACCTTATGGAAAATGATTGGTGTTGGATTTGACTTTGGGCTAAGAAGTAACAAGCAGGAAGCGCTTAATTATGCATTGGCACAAGATCCTGCAACTGCAACTGGTTTTGACGATGTTGACAATAAATTGCAAACCTACTGGATGGTTGGTTTGAATTATAAATTGTAATTTAAAAATATTGAATAAAAAAAACTCGCTTTAATTAGCGAGTTTTTTTATGCCATATTCTCATCATAATCAGGGTACAGGAAATTGTTGTAAGGGAAACGCGTAATATGAATTCTCCTGACTTCCTGATATACTCTTTTTTTAAAATCTTCTAAATTCTCCTTGCTTAGAGCCGAAATAAACAGTGCTTTATCACCTAGTTTATTCATCCATGTTTTTTTCCATTCTTCTAAAGTATAGTGAGCTTTGGTTCTTTCTGTGACAAGGTCATCTTCATCTAAACGCTCAGGATTATAGGCATCTATTTTGTTAAACACCATAATTGTTGGTTTGTTGCCACAGTCTAATTCACCTAAAATTTTATTTACAGACTCAATATGTTCTTCAAAATTAGGATGGGAAATATCGACAATGTGCAATAACAAATCGGCTTCTCTAACTTCATCTAAAGTGCTCTTAAAACTTTCAACTAACTGAGTAGGTAATTTTCTTATAAATCCAACAGTGTCACTCATTAAGAATGGTAAATTTTTAATAACTACTTTTCTAACCGTGGTATCCAGTGTAGCGAATAATTTATTTTCTGCAAAAACCTCGCTTTTACTTACAACATTCATTAAGGTCGATTTCCCTACGTTTGTATACCCAACCAAAGCAACCCTTACTAAAGATCCTCTGTTCCCTCTTTGAACAGCCATTTGTTTATCAATAGTTTTGATCTTTTCTTTTAGCAATGCTATTTTATCACGAACAATACGTCGGTCAGTTTCAATTTCGGTTTCTCCCGGTCCACGCATTCCAATTCCACCTTTTTGACGTTCAAGGTGAGTCCACATTC
>CBDUIO010000058.1:0-11413 GCA_965367355.1 uncultured Flavobacteriaceae bacterium | reverse complement strand
AAGCTAGGATTGGGAGTAACTCCAAAAGACGTTGCCCTATATATTATTTCACAATTATCAACCTCAGGAGCAACGGGTTATTTTGTGGAATACGCTGGTGATGTGTTCAAAAACATGAGCATGGAAGGACGTATGACCGTCTGTAACCTGAGTATCGAGATGGGTGCACGAGGTGGTATGATTGCACCTGATGAGAAGACTTATGAATACATAAAGGGAAGGATGTTTACCCCAAAAGGATCAGATTGGGATAAAGCAATGGACTATTGGAAAACTTTAAAGACAGATGATGATGCTGTATTTGATAAGGTGCATATTTTTGACGCAGCCAATATTGAACCAATGATCACCTACGGAACCAACCCTGGAATGGGTATTGGAATTTCAAAAAATATCCCGACTTCCGAACAGTTAGAAGGTGGAAAAGCAACATTCAATAAATCATTGAATTATATGGGTTACCATGAAAAGGAAGCTATGCTGGGTAAAAAGGTTGATTATGTATTTATCGGGTCTTGTACTAATGGTAGAATTGAAGATTTTAGAGCGTTTGCTTCCATAGTAAAAGGTCGTAAAAAGGCAGATCACATTACTGCCTGGTTAGTACCGGGATCTCATGATGTTGAAAGAAAAATTAAAGAAGAAGGGCTTTTAGATATTTTTACTGAAGCAGGATTCACCCTAAGGGAACCGGGCTGTTCGGCATGTTTGGCAATGAATGACGATAAAATTCCAGCAGGAAAATATGCAGTGAGCACCTCAAACAGAAATTTTGAAGGCAGACAAGGTCCCGGCGCAAGAACTATGCTGGCAAGTCCTTTAGTAGCTGCTGCTGCTGCTGTAACAGGTGTTGTTACAGACCCGAGAGAATTAATGGAATTGGTTAACTAAATTAGAACTAAGAAATGGCTTACGATAAATTCAAAATATTAAAAAGTACCGCGTATCCACTGGCTATAGAGAATGTTGATACAGATCAAATCATTCCTGCTCGTTTTTTAAAAGCAACTGAAAGAAAAGGATTTGGTGATAATTTATTTAGGGATTGGAGATATAATCCCGATGGCTCTCCTAAAGCAGATTTTGTTCTAAATGATCCAAAATACAGCGGTAAAATTCTTGTTGGAGGTAAGAATTTCGGTTCCGGTTCTTCAAGAGAGCATGCAGCCTGGGCTGTTTATGATTTTGGTTTTAGATGTGTGATTTCATCTTTTTTTGCTGATATTTTCAAGAATAACTGCCTTAACATTGGTGTGCTACCGGTTCAGGTAAGTCCGGAGTTTGCTCAAAAGATTTTTGATGCAATTGATAAGGATCCTAAAACAGAGATCGAGGTAAATCTACCAGATCAAACCGTTACATTATTGGCTACCAATAAATCGGAAAGCTTTGATATTAGTGGCTATAAAAAAGATAATATGCTAAATGGATTTGATGATATTGATTATTTGCAGAATATGAAATCGGAAATCGTGGAGTTTGCCAAAACACGTCCATTCTAAACTTAGTAAAATGGCAAAGAGAAAGATCGAAATAATGGATACGACACTCCGTGATGGTGAACAAACATCAGGTGTATCATTTTCGGTTTCAGAAAAACTGACCATAGCAAAATTATTACTAGAGGAACTTGGTGTAGACAGAATAGAAGTAGCCTCTGCTCGTGTTTCTGAGGGTGAATTGAAGGCAGTAATAGCAATAACCAATTGGGCCAAAGAAAACAGTTGTTTAAACAAGGTTGAGGTCCTTACTTTTGTCGATGGAGGTGAATCCATTAAATGGATGCTGGAAGCAGGGGCAAGAGTTCAAAATCTTTTGACAAAAGGGTCCTTGAACCATTTGACACATCAGTTAAAAAAAACACCAAAACAACATTTTTCAGACATTCAAAATGTCATCAATATTGCTAAAGACCAGGGAATTGAAACCAATGTCTATTTGGAAGACTGGAGCAATGGAATGAGAAATTCACAGGACTATGTGATCGAGTTTCTGGACTTTTTAAGAACGCAACCCGTAAAGCGAATTCTATTACCGGATACGCTGGGTGTTTTAACACCTTCTGAGACTTTTGAGTTTTTTAATAAGCTAAGAGTCAAATATCCTGAACTTCATATAGACTTCCATGCTCACAATGATTATGATCTCAGTGTTGCCAATGTGATGGAAGCTGTTAAAGCGGGAGCTGATGGATTACACCTAACAATAAATGGTATGGGTGAACGAGCAGGAAATGCTCCTCTGGCTAGTGTTATTGCAGTGATAAAAGATTTTTTACCGGACATTGAAGTAGGAATTAAAGAATCATCCTTAAACAAGGTTAGTAAATTAGTCGAGACGTTTTCCGGATTTAGAATTCCGGTGAACAAACCAATTGTAGGCGCAAATGTATTTACGCAAACCGCTGGAATACATGCAGATGGAGACAATAAAAACAACCTTTACTTTAATGATCTTCTGCCTGAAAGATTCGGAAGAAAAAGAAAATATGCCCTCGGTAAATCATCAGGAAAAGCGAATATTCAGAAGAATCTGCAAGACCTTGGCTTAAAACTGAATGACGAAGAAATTAAAAAAGTCACGCAGAGAATTATTGAATTAGGAGATAAAAAAGAAGTTGTTTCACAGGAAGATTTACCATATATAATTTCAGATGTTCTCGACAGTAATTCTTATGAAAAAAAGGTCATAGTCGAAAATTATGTATTGACCCATTCAAAAGGATTAAAACCGTCAACGACTATAGAGATTAGAATTAATGGAGAATCGTTTGAAGAACATGCCCAAGGTGACGGTCAGTTTGATGGCTTTATGAATGCATTGCGCAAAGTTTATAACAACAGAATCAAGGCAGACCTTCCTGAACTTATTGATTATGCTGTAAGAATTCCTCCGGGAAGTCATTCAGATGCCTTGTGTGAGACGATAATTACCTGGAAGAATAAAGATCGCGAATTTGTAACACGTGGCTTAGATTCAGATCAGACAGTTTCAGCGATCAAAGCAACAGAAAAGATGCTGAATATCATATAAAATAATTGTCAGTTCAAGTGTTTTTTGTGCTATAAATTGGAACAAAAAAAGTATCGAGAACAAAAAGAATAATTTAGAAATAACACCAAAAATGAAATTAAACATAGCACTTTTAGCAGGTGATGGCATAGGACCAGAGGTTATTGATCAAGCGGTAAAGGTTTCAAATGCGATCGCTGATAAGTTTGGCCATGAAATAAACTGGAGACCTGCTTTAACAGGAGCTGCTGCCATTGATGCAGTAGGTGAACCTTATCCGGATGAAACCCATGATATTTGTAAGACATCTGATGCTGTGCTATTTGGTGCTATTGGTCATCCTAAATACGATAATGATCCATCAGCAAAGGTAAGACCCGAACAAGGCTTATTGAAAATGAGGAAGAAGTTAGGCTTATTCGCCAACATCCGCCCTACATTTACATTTCCTTCATTAATAGATAAATCACCATTAAAAAAAGAACGAATTGAAGGAACTGATCTGGTATTTTTAAGAGAGTTGACAGGTGGTATTTATTTTGGTGAGAAGGGCAGAAGAGATGGAGGAGAAACTGCTTTTGATAATTGTGTTTACACACGTGAAGAAGTAAAACGTCTGGCTAAGAAAGGGTTCGAATTGGCAATGACACGATCTAAAAAACTGTGTTGCGTAGATAAAGCCAATGTATTAGAAACATCGCGCTTATGGAGAGAAACCGTTCAGTCTATGGAAAAGGATTATCCTGAAGTTGAAGTGTCCTATGAGTTTGTCGATGCAGTGGCAATGAGACTTGTACAATGGCCAAATTCTTATGATGTTTTAATAACTGAGAATTTATTCGGCGATATTTTAACCGACGAAGCATCAGTTATATCAGGATCTATGGGCTTGATGCCTTCAGCATCTGTTGGATCCAAGGTTTCTTTGTTTGAACCCATTCACGGATCCTATCCGCAGGCAACAGGTTTAAATATTGCAAATCCTCTGGCAACAGTATTGTCGGCAGCAATGATGTTTGAATTGGCATTTGGACTTAATGAAGAAGCTGAATCGATTCGAAATGTTGTAAATAGATCTTTAGACGAAGGTTTTGTGACTGAAGATCTTGCAGACGGCGGAAAATCATACGGAACATCTGAAGTCGGCGATTGGTTGGCGGCTAATATCTAAACAATTCACTATAATTAACCAGATGAAAAAAGTAGTTACTTTCGGTGAGGTTTTAATGAGATTATCTCCTCAAGGCAATAAAAAGTTCAAGCAAGCAAATTTGTTGGAATTTTATTTTGGAGGGACTGAAATTAATGTTGCTATTTCATTGGCCAATTTTGGAAATGAAGTCAAACATATTTCTTGCATTTCTGATGATTTTGTTGGAGACACGGCAATGGGTTACCTGCGAAATTATAATGTAGATACCAGCGAAATTGTAAGATCTCCCAGACCCTTGGGTATTTATTTTCTTGAAGTAGGGGCTGTTATGAGACCCAGTTCTATATCCTATAACAGATCTCATTCGGCATTTTCAGAAATTCAACCGCAGATGGTAAATTGGGAACGTGCCTTGGCAGATTGCAATTGGCTACATTGGACAGGCATTACTCCGGGATTATCTTTAGGCGCCTATCAAACTCTTAAAGAAGGATTGAAATTAGCAATAAAAAAGGGCATTACAGTTTCGGCAGATCCAACTTACAGACGAGGTTTATGGAAATATGGCGTAGATCCCAAGGAAGCATTGATCGACCTTGTAAA
This sequence comes from uncultured Flavobacteriaceae bacterium, assembly GCA_965367355.1. Lineage (GTDB taxonomy): Bacteria > Bacteroidota > Bacteroidia > Flavobacteriales > Flavobacteriaceae > Site-B1. The sequence goes on along the minus strand of CBDUIO010000058.1, from coordinate 6,645 downwards.
GCATTCAACTATATTCATTGGCGGTATTAATGAGATCAATGAAATTTTAGGCACTTCCTACAGCTATTCTAACGACGATTTTATAGAAGGTTCAAAAAAATTGATGGCCAAGTATCCTAACATCGATAAGGTATTCGATAAAATAAGAAGTTCTATAAACGCCTCATGGCAAAAAATTAGAGCTCGTATGTGGAATGGTCGGTCCTTTAAAGAAACTAGTGATCTTGAAATCACGCATATTGTAGATCGAATAGGAACCGGAGATGCTTTTGCTGCCGGATTAATTTACGGATTACAAAATTTTGACGATTTTAAAGCTATGGAATTTGGATGTGCAGCATGTGCATTAAAACATACCTTTGAGGGAGATGTCAATTATGCCACAGTTTCTGATATTGAGCATATTTTAGAAGGAGATGTCTCCGGAAGACTTGTCAGATAATCGGATTTAAAAAATTCAATCTTCAATATCTATCACTCTTTTCTCCTGGAATGAGATAAATATCAAAAGTGCAATGCATCCACATATGGCAAACCCAAAAAATACAGGATGAACAGTGGTAGTTACAAATTTGCCGATATAAGTACCTATTGGCACTGATAATAGGGTTGCAACAAAACCGGTAATTGCAGCTCCAATACCGGCAATATGACCTATAGGCTCCATGGCAATAGATCGTAAATTACCAAACAAAAATCCCAAAGCAAAGAACTGCAATGCCAAGAACAACAGTAAAACCTCTATACTCGGATTGGTTTTTGACCAAAATACTATCAAATAAATAAGTGCAATTAAACAATAACTAATAAGTGCATAAAATGCTAGTTTCCGCATTCCAAAACGCATGACCAATGTTCCATTTAAAAAAGTTGCTAAACCAACAGTTATTGCTAATCCGGCAAAAATAAACGGGAACTCATCGCCTAGGCCATATTGAATTTCAAAAATTTGTTGTGATGAGCTCAAATACACCAAAAATGCACCTGTGATCAAACCGGAAATGATAGTGAATGCCATGGTCTCTTTAAATTTAATGAGCTCCTTAAACCCATCTATAAATAAATGTTTTGAGAATTTAACTTTGAATTCTTCTTTTAAGGTTTCTTTTTGCCGTTTCCAGAACCATATGCCAACTATTGCAGCAAAGACCAATTGTGCATAAAAAATAGCTTGCCAGTTGTATATGTTTAGAATGAATTTGCCCAGAGCAGGCGCTATTATTGGGACTAAAATAAAAATGACTGTAACAAATGACATAATCTTTGCCATATAATCACCTCTATAAGAATCTCTGATTATTGAAATGCTTATTGTTCTGGGAGCCGACAATCCTATACCCTGTAATATGCGACCAACGATCATGATCTCTATTGTTTCTGCATAAATGCAAATAAAACTGGCAATTAAAAAAATAATAAAACCCATGTACACAATGGGTTTTCTTCCAAAACTGTCAGACAATGGACCAAATAACAGTTGTCCACAACCAAGACCTAAAAAGATCATGGTAATTAACAATTGATTATCTGTTGATTCAATGCTATTAACTGCTCTCCCAATTATAGATAATGCCGGTAATAAGGCGTCTATTGCCAAAGCAACAATGGACATAAGTGAGGCCATTAATGCCACAAATTCTATACTAACTTTTGCTTTTTCTTGTTGCATCCGGCAAATGTACTTCAATAATGTGAAGTACTATTCACATTTTTATTAAATTAGGAAGGAATTAATAATCAAAATATCATGATCAAAAAACTAATTACTATTACACTTCTAATGGTCTTAATTTTTAGCTGTAAAAACGATTCTCAGTCCATAGAAAAGACTACAGAACAGCAAGTATCAGACTATTTCAATTACGACGAAACTGATAAATTTACGGGTGGAATTAAAATGATACCTATTTCAACACCAAAAGGAAAATTTAAGGTCTGGACAAAGCGAGTCGGGAATAATCCTGATATAAAAGTGTTATTGCTGCATGGTGGTCCGGGTGTGACTCACGAAATATACGAGTGTTTTGATGGTTATTTTCCCGCTGAAGGCATAGAATATTATTATTATGATCAGTTGGGGTCCTATTACAGTGATCAGCCAAATGATCTGTCACTTTGGGATCTGGATAGATTTGTTGAAGAAGTAGAGCAGGTGAGAGTTGCTTTAGGTTTAAATAAAGATAATTTCTATTTATTTGGTCAATCATGGGGAGGTATTTTAGGCATGCAGTATGCCTTAAAATATCAGCAAAATTTAAAAGGATTGATTATTTCCAATATGGTTGCGTCCATTCCTGAATATCAAAAATATTCAGATGAGGTATTGGCTCCAAAAATGGATCCTGAAGTTTTAAAAGAAATTATGAGCTATGAGGAAAAAGAAGATTATCACAATCCAAGATATATGGAATTGATTGTAAACAATTATTATACAGAACATATTTTACGAATGCCTGTGGATGAATGGCCGGAACCTGTAAACAGAACCTTTAAGCATTTAAATCCTGATGTTTATGTTACCATGCAAGGTCCAAGTGAATTTGGAATTAAAGGTGATGCAACCCTAAAGAATTGGGATGTAAAAGATCAATTACACAAAATTACAGTACCTACTTTAACTATTGGAGCAACTCATGACACCATGGATCCTGAGCATATGAAATGGATTTCTGCTGAAGTTAAAAATGGTCGTTTTCTTTTATGCCCGAATGGGAGTCACTTATCGCAATTTGATGACCAAGAGGTGTTTTTTAAGGGTTTGATCAATTTTATAAAAGATGTGAATGACGGCAGTTTCTTAACTAATTAAAAACTCGAATAAATAGTTTTATAACATATCAAAATTGGTATTACATTTGATATCTAATTAATTCGTATTTTATAAAAAAAATAAATGAAGAATCTTTTTCTGTTAGGTTGTGTCCTAATGTTTTTATCTCAACCCTTATCAGCTCAAAAATACACTACAGAGCACATAAAAGAGCAAATTTCTTTATATAAAAATGATGTTAGAGGTCCATATAAGGACATACGTTGGTTTTGCACAGATGGAAGTATAAGACAACCAAAAGACCCTTGCCCGGAAAATATTGGTCCTGGTGTTCAACACGCACGTTATAAAGATGCCGTTGAAGCCCTGGCGAAAAATAATCATATTTTCTTAGGTCAGATCTTGGCATATACCAAGCATGATGAATTTTGGGATGCTCCAAACAATCATTCACGTTTAAAGCAATACCAGCTTGATAAATATTTATCTTCAGTAGATAATGGTTGGATTAATCAAAAAGGGCAGTTTTACAGAGGCGCCATACAAAGTGAGGACGAAGCAGCATGGGGAATTGAGTTTTACAAGTGGTTGTTGTCAAATGATAAATTAATAGAGAAAAACTTTTTTTTAATTCGTCAATCATTAAAAGACATACCACATAAAGGAGACGATAATTTAGCACAATTAATACGAAGCCAATCCAAGGTTATTTCAGACGTATTTCCAAAATTCATGGATCTGCGAGTTAAAATTCATGGTCAGCCTGAAAATAGTGATATTCAAAAAGTAATCGCTTTCAAATCTGAAAATGCTTCAAAATTAACTCCGGGGATTAGTAAACAATTGGATGAGTTAGTGAATACGATGAGCACATTTTATAAGCCAATTGATATTGGGTCGCTACAAAAAAGTGTTCCATTGAGTAAGAATTCGCCAATAGGATCAAAAATCGAAAATTACGTTTTATCTAATCAAAATTCTCCGGAAGTTTCGCAATTAGTGACCGAAACGTCACAATTATTATACGATATAAGAACTTCTTTGTTATTTGGAAAAACGGCTAAATCAAGACTTCAGCTTTTGGATTTGTCCTTAAAATTAGAAGACATTATTTTTAAGAATGCCCCGGAATGGGAACCTGAAAATGTAGATGAACTACTTGATAAAATCTGCTATTTAGGTTTAGCTTCAACAGGAGCTGGGTATATCGAGTTAGTAGAATGGGATCAATTAGGATTATCAACCTCGCCAGATAGGGAAAACGCTATGATTCATGGCGATCTAACCAGCATTTTAGAGAATTCAAGACGACTAGTTGAGTGGAGTTCTGCTATGGTAAAAGCTAATTATCAGAAAATAGTGGATGAATACGATGCATTCGAGCCAAAATCATATGGATTTATAGATGATAAAATCAGAGGGTCAATCGCTTTGCATTTGGGTAAAAGTGTAAGTGATCTAGGAGATTTCATTGCTAAAGAATCGGCTTTAACCAATAAGGTGATGAATATTCCTAACCAAAGCGGTTTCAGAGGGTTAAATCCTGGATATGCTTATGGTGAACTTGTAGTAGTGGATGGCTCTCCTGATGACATAGAAGTATCCTCAGATAAAATATATGTTTTTCAGCGTCCACCTGCCGATTTAAAACCCATCGCAGGAATAGCAACGGTTTCTGAAGGTAATATGGTGTCACATGTCCAGTTATTAGCCCGGAATTTAGGTATACCTAACGTAGCATTGTCTGATGATAATCTTAAAAACCTTAAGGAGTTCAATGGGCAAAAAGTATTTTATGCAGTATCCAATAAAGGCAATGTTATTTTGAAGGCAGAAAGCGAAATGACCGCAGAAGAGAAAGCCTTGTTTTCTAAAACGGTCCGCAAAGAGGAAAAAATTGAAGTGCCGGTCGAGAATATTCGTCTGGATGAAAATAAAATTCTAAACTTACGTCATGTAGATGCAAGTGATTCAGGAAAACTTTGTGGTCCTAAAGCAGCTAATTTAGGTGAACTTAAAAAGATGTTTCCAGACAAAGTGGTTGAAGGCCTGGTGATTCCATTTGGAATTTTCAGACAACACATGAACCAGCAAATGGAAGGTCAGGACGTGTCATACTGGGAATTTTTAAGTAACATGTTTACAAAAGCCGATGGTATGCGTGCCCAAAATATTCCTGAAAATGAGGTTGAGGAATATCAATTGGAGCAATTAGCCATTTTGAGGGCAGCCATTAAGTCAATGCCATTAAAACGTGAATTTTCTTCTCAATTAGAAAAGGATTTCAAAACTATTCTAGGGAAGGATTTGGGTGAAATTCCTGTGTTCTTGCGTAGTGATACCAATATGGAGGATTTAAAGGATTTTACAGGTGCAGGATTAAATCTGACAATTTTTAATGCGGTTGATAAGAATAAGATACTGGAAGGAATTAAAGATGTTTGGGCATCACCTTATACAGAACGCAGTTTTAAATGGAGACAAAAATACTTATTGAATCCTGAAAATGTATTTCCTTCCATTTTAGTGATTCCTACTGTAGATGTAGACTATTCAGGTGTATTGATCACAAAAGGAATTAGTAATGGAAATGATGACGATCTAACCGTCGCATTCAGCAGAGGAGCAGGTGGAGCAGTAGATGGGCAGTCGGCAGAAACTTATTTAATTAAGAACAACGGTGGATTTCAGTTTTTAGCACCTGCAAGAGAGCAATATTACAATAGTTTACCAACAACCGGAGGTATGGGTAAAAAACTGGCTACTTTTGAAACACCAATTTTAAATATTCAAAATATAAATGACATCAGGAATTTGGCAAATACTATTCGGGAAACACTTTCAAAGGAATCAAATTCCGATTATCAAGGAGCTTACGATGTGGAACTTGGCTTTTTAAATAATAAATTATGGCTGTTTCAGATACGTCCGTTTGTCGAAAATAAAAAAGCGTTAAGTTCAGAGTATCTGGAATCCATATCACCTAAGATTGATCTTAACAAAACTATTTCCTTATCTAAAAAACTATAAAATGAAAAAAATATTAATACTTGCTTCCATATTCTTTATCACAATGGCATTTACAACATCCATTACGTATCCTATTGATGGTTATAGTCATACCGGAATTAAGCGTTTAAAGCGATTAGAACGAATTAAAAGCGGAGAAATAAAAGACGTTTCTAATCTGCCGGCGGGAGCCTTTAAATCTTATATGGATATCGAGCTTAATCTATTGTTCAAAAAAAATGATAGTGTCGCACAATTTTTAAAGCACGATAAAGGGTTTCAGGATGATATTAGCAGCTTATTTAGAGGCTTGGACCGGAGCTATTCCCTTGCCATCTTAGATATTTCTGATGTTGAGAATTTGCGGTATGCACATCGAAATGAAACCTTAGGATATCAACCTGGAAGTGTAGGTAAAATTGCCGTTTTAGTAGGCTTGTTTGACCAACTAGCAAAAATCTATCCCAATGATTTTGAAAAGCGTTTGGAACTTTTACGCAACAAATCTGTAAAAGCAGGTGTTTGGGGCTTGACAGATGAGCATACCATTCCTATTTACAACATCGAGACCAATAAATTGGTTAAACGGCAGGTCATTGCTAGTGATGTATTCACATTGTTTGAATGGGCAGATCATATGATGTCTGTAAGCAATAATGGGGCAGCCAGTATTTTGTGGCGAGAAGTTTTGCTAATGGCGGCCTTTGGTGATAAATATCCAAACCTTACTCAAGAAGATAGCGATGAATATTTTAAAACAACACCTAGAAAAGAATTGACAGATTTAGGAAATGATGTAGTGAATTTGCCTCTTAGGAATTTAGGAATTACTCATGATGAGTGGCGTTTAGGCAGTTTCTTTACAA
>CBDUIO010000057.1:0-11460 GCA_965367355.1 uncultured Flavobacteriaceae bacterium | reverse complement strand
CAGATGTAGGATCGGGAGGTACACCTACTAAACTTCCAGGTCAATATATACCTGTAAGTCAGGGATTCTTTGTGTATAGCCCTGGAGGCGGAACCATTAATTTTGAAAATGATCAAAGGGTATTTGAAAAAGAAGGTGCAACTTCAACATTTGTTAGAATGGATGCCGATCCGGGAGAACAAGCGACAAATTATAATGAAGATACCAGAATGAAATTCAGAATAGGTTTTGACTCATTCAACCTTATTCATAGACAACTATTACTAACTGTTGATGAACACGCAAGCAGCGGTTATGATTGGGGATATGATGGAAAGCTAAACTCACAGCAAATGGATGATATGTTCTGGATGATTAACGGAGAAAAATATGGTATTCAGGGAATAGATGTGGTTACAGCCGAAACAGTTGTTCCTTTAGGAGTACACGTACGAGATAATGGCTATAATTCAATACGAATAGATCATCTTGAAAATGTGCCAGATCATGTACAAGTTTATGTGCGTGACAAAGAATTAAATATTTACCATGATCTAAGAGAAAGTCAATATGATGTCAACCTTAATGCCGGTGATTATTTTGAAAGATTTGAGATTGTTTTCTCAAATCGTCAGACCGCATTAGATACAGATGATTTAGAATTAACCGCATCTTTTGAAGTGTTTTATAATGGCAATGATAAAACCCTGGTAATTAAAAATAACAAACTTATAGGGATAGACAGTATAGAATTATTTAATATTCTTGGTCAATCTATTTTTAATTCAAACGAAATAGAATTGCAGTCCCTTACAGAAATTAAAGTCCCTAAAATAAGTTCGGGAACTTATATAATAAATCTGGATACAGTTAATGGAAAACTATCCAAAAAAGTATTAGTAGAATGATGTCCCAAATCTACTCTTTATTTAACCTACTCTATTTAGCCCAAGTTTTTGCTTGGGCTTTTTTTATTAATCAACTTTATATACACAAGTCCTAAATATCCCAAAACAAAATTTCGAATATACAATTGTGCATTTCATCGATTATTTAAGCTCTTTTATCGCATTTCATCGAATTTTTGCAATATATTTTGCTTTTAATCGAATTTATTTGCATTTCAACTAGTGTTAGTTTACATTTAAGTAGAAATTAAAATAGTCCCCAACTAACAAAATTTCCTGCTTATGAAAAAAATTACTCTAAACAATGTCAGTATTGTTTTTAAGGGTATTTTGCTATTAGCTCTTTTAACTTTAATTTCATTTCAATCAACTGCTCAAACTTCTTATGTTGATGTTTCTGTAACATGGCCTTCATGGTCCTCAGAGAACAGAGTTGAAGTATATGACCCTTCTAACAATTTAATTAGCACAATAGATAACGGTTTTTCCGGATGTTGTAATGATAGTTACTCAACTACTACAAGTTTGGGATGCATTCCAGACGGAAACAACTATTACATCATTATGTATGACACCTATGGTGACGGATGGAATGGCGCAGCAAATGTGACAATTAATTCTGCAGGATCTACAGTTTTGACCAATTCAGGAGCAAGTGCAACCGCAGCTGGTGTAACTTTATATTTCAATGTTTCAGGTGGTTGCTCAGGCACTTGTACTTCCACGGTCAGTGCTTTTCCTTATAACGAAGGATTCGAAACGGGTTTAGGCTTATGGACACAAGGCACAGGTGATAATTTTGATTGGACAAGAAATCAAAACGGCACACCTTCAGGAAATACAGGACCAAATGCTGCAAATGGAGGCAATTATTATATGTATACAGAGGCTACCAGTAATTTTAACAATACATCCAATTTAGTAGGTCCTTGTTTTGATCTAACCTCAGCTACAACAGCTCAATTCTCATTTTACTACCACATGTTTGGGGCTGATATGGGAACATTAAATGTTGAACTTAGTACCAATTCCGGACTTTCTTACCCTGTAAATTTATGGTCTCAATCAGGACAGGTTCAAACAAGTAATGGTGATTTCTGGAATTTAGTAAATGTGGATTTAACCTCATACGTTGGACAAACCATTCAAATTAGATTCTCAGGAATTACAGGACCCGGTTACAGAAGTGATATGGCTATAGATGATATATCAGTAACTGCAGTTACTTCACCTCAGGCCGAAATTGACATCCAGGGAAATGCTGTTTCAATTGTTAGTGGAGATACGACGCCTAGTTTGACTGATGACACCGATTTTGGCAGTATAAATGTTGCGTCAGGATTCAATGCTAATACATTTACTATTCTTAATAATGGCACATTAAATTTAAATTTAACCGATGCCTCACCATATGTTACTATTTCTGGTGCGAATGCAGCAGATTTTACAATTACTTCAATTCCAACAACGCCAATACTTGCCGGAAATAATACGACATTCGAAATAACTTTTGATCCAAGTGCAAATGGACTTAGGACTGCCACAGTTTCCATAGCAAATGATGACTCCAATGAAAATCCATATACCTTTTCTATTCAGGGATCAGGAACAACACCAATAAGTGGATCAAATAATACCACCATTTATTATGAAAATTTTGATGCAAACGACGGTGGATGGATATCTTCTACCCCAGGTGGAAAAAATGGAAGTTGGGTATATGATACAGGAACTACTTTAGTTGCTGAAGCTGGTTACTGGAGAATTAATCCTTTTAATAATTACCCTAACAATTGTGAAACCTATTTAACATCGCCAAGTGCCATTTCAACGCTGGGATTTACAAATGTCACGATACATTTTGATATTAGATTTGATACTGATGCCGATGTGGATGATGGAATGCAAATTCAATATACCACAGATGCATCTGGAACAACTGGCTGGACCAGATTAGGGAATAATGGAGATGGTACGAATTGGTATAATGATACTGATGTAGATGGCATTGCCAACAACGAACATGGCTGGACCGGTCTGAATTATGAAAACGCACAAAGTGCCTCGAAATTTCTTGAAGCCTATGTACCCAATGCCATACTGAACAATCAATCAACTCTATGGTTTAGAGTTCTTTTTGCCAGTGATGGATCAAATTCTGATGATGGTGTCGCTATAGACAATGTTATAGTTAAAGGAGATTATATCACTCCTCCCGGCGATCCTATCGCTGGACCTGCTCATGTTAATTCAGATTTAAAACTATGGCTAAAAGCAGACCAAGGAACCAGCACATCCACAGATAATGCCTCCTTATCGTTTTGGAGTGATCAGGCATATAACAATGATGCTGTCGCTTATGGAACTTATCAACCTCTTTTTAAAGATAACGGAACGGATAATTTAAATTACAATCCAACAGTCCTTTTTGAAGAAGTGAATAACCATCATATGAAAGGTAAAGGTGGTTACCACTCACAAGATTACTATATAGTATTAAAACCAAATGACCCTGTAGATAACACAGGTAATTACAGACAGCAAGCTGTTTCCGGAAAATACGCCACAGATGGATTTAGTGTAGACGGGACCGGAGTAGGTCTTGGATATATTTCAGGTAGATATACAGATGCAGTTATAGCACATACAATTTCATCCTATCCGAATAGTGGACCTCCTAATGCTACGTCATACGGACGTTGTTATGCCAGTAATTCTAATACAGTTGATGAGGGTATAATGATATTGAATATAAAAACCAATAATTCCGATACAAGTTCAGATATATTTTTGAATGGCGTTAAAATCGACAATCAAACCGGTGTAGCAGGTAATGGCGCCGACTTGAACTTCAATGAATTTGATAATTTGGTTTACTATTTAGGAGTTGGACGATTTACAATGAATGGGTATAATCCGGCAATTAACTCTTATTTCGACGGAAAAATTTCGGAAATTATTAGTTATTCATCTAAACGACTTGCTGTTGATCAGCAAAAAATACAATCCTATTTGGCGTTAAAATATGGTGCCACATTGTTAAGCTCAACAAATTCTATAGGAAACAACGAAACAGATATAGATTATTTGGATTCTGATGGTAATGTCATTTGGAACTATGCTGCGAACGCAGGTTATAATTTTGATGTTGCCGGTATTGGAAGAGACGACAAGTCCGCTTTATACCAAAAGCAATCTAAAAGCATAAATAATACTGGTGTGGTATCAATTTCTTTGAATAACACAGAACTTACAAATAATTTAAACATCCAAACATTTGCAACCGATCAGGAATTTTTAATTTGGGGTAACAATGGACAATCCATGACCTCATCTGCAACCTCAATATCTGTAAGTTTAGGACCTGCGACAATAACTACGGTAACAGACGTCGTTAACAGATCTTGGAAAATAATTGAATCAGCCGGACATGACATTGGAAAGGTTGAAGTGTCCATTCTTGAATCTGACCTAGCAGGATTACCTCCATTAGCTGGAAATGATTCTTATGTCATGCTTATAGCAGATGATGATTCTTTTACAACAAATCTTAAAACAGTATTCCTGGATCCTACAACATTTAATGGAATACCAACAAGAGAAGGCACCCATGATTTCGACGGAACCAAATATTTTACAATTGGAATTGCTCACGAATCTGTTCAATCAAGACATTTAGGATTTGATGGTATCGATAATTTTACATTAGTTGGTGACAAACTTGATCTGGGTGGTGCTTTTACAGCTTCTTCATGGGTAAAACCGGAAGGACCTAATGCTTTAAATTCTGATAAAACCATAGTTGCCAAAAATGATGGCACTGTAGGTTATAAATTCTATTTGACTAATAGTAATTATATCGGTTTTGCGGTTGGAAATACTGCTGCCGCAACGATTACATCCAATACAGCTATTCCTGACAATATTTGGCATCATGTTGCCGTAACTTATGAAGGAGGTACAGCCAATATTTACATAGATGGCGTACTTGATAACAGCAAAGCGCTGGCATCTCCAACTCCAAATGGTTCAGAATTCGCCATTGGTGCAATCTATATAGACAAAGCTAATATCCAGGACTTTTTTAAAGGTGATATTGATGAAATTAGAGTATGGGACGAGGCCTTAACCTTAGACCAATTGCATTATGTAATGAATCAGGAATTAGTTAGAAGTGGAACTGTGGTCAATGGATCAGTGGTACCTAATACAATTACAAAAAATGAAATTGCTGCTGTCGATTGGACTAACCTTAAAGCTTATTATTCCATGAATTCATATATTGGAACTCACTTAAATGATGTTTCAGGTAATGGTAACAGGGGTAGTTTAACCGATCCTGATAAATTTACTTTAGAATATCAGTCATCTCCGCTACCATATAGAAGTTCAGGAAGTGGTAACTGGGACAGTAATGCTATTTGGATTAATGGTGCAGAGCAATATATTCCGGGATCACCTTCAATAGTAGATCCTAACATAACTGTTGATTGGAATATCGTTGAGACAAGTCATGATATCACATTAGACAATTCAACCTTACCGGCTGCAAGTAACAGTACGCGATCTGTTTTAGGGCTAGAAGTTTCTTCCAACGAATTAACTGTGGCAGGTGATAATGGCTTAGAAGTTACTCATTATTTAAAAGTTGATGGATTAATTGATCTGGTTGGCGAGTCTCAGCTTATTCAAACCCAGGGTAGTGATCTTGATGTTACAAGTTCCGGAAGTCTAGAAAGAGATCAACAGGGAACCTCAGATATATATACCTATAATTATTGGTCATCACCGGTTAGTCTGATCAATACAACAAGTAATAATACTAATTTTACACTTCCAGATCTGTTTAGAGACGGCACAAACCCTGCTTCTCCAAATTCTATAACGTTTTTAACATCAGGTTATAATGGTACGAATACAAATCCTATTGGATTAGCCGATTATTGGATTTGGAAATTTGCAAATCAACCTGATGACGATTATTCCTCATGGCAACATGTTAGGAGTACGGGAACTATAAATAGCGGTGAAGGATTTACATTAAAGGGTCCCGGAACCGGATCTATTTCAACTCCACAAAATTATGTGTTTATTGGAAAACCTAATAATGGTACAATTACGGTACCTATTACTGCTGGTCACGACTACCTGGTTGGAAATCCTTATCCTTCTGCAATAGATGCTCATGAATTTCTAGATGATAATCCTTTAACAGGAGGAACATTGTATTTCTGGGAACACTGGGGAGGTGGGTCGCATAGTTTAAGTGATTACCAAGGTGGTTATGCCATTTATAATTATTCCGGTGGAATAGGTGCAGCAAGTTATGGCACTAATGATCCAGATGTAGGCACCGGTGGTACACCTACCAAATTACCGGGACAATATATACCCGTAAGTCAGGGATTCTTTGTTTACAGTGCAACTACCGGAACTGTTAACTTTGAAAACGATCAGAGAGTATTTGTAAAAGAAGGTGTGACATCGACATTTGTAAGATCAAGTTCTGAAAACTCTAATCAGCCAGAAAATTTTTATGAAGATGAACGAATGAAGTTCAGAATTGGATTCAATTCATCAAATGGCATTCACAGACAATTACTATTGACAATCGACGAGAATGCAACCGCAAATGTTGATTGGGGCTATGATGGAGAAATGAATGAAGAACAAATTGATGATATGTTCTGGATGCTGGAAAATAAAAAATATGTTATTCAGGGTTTAAATCAAGTTGATACTGAAACAGTGGTTCCATTGGGTATTCATGTAAGAGATAATGGAATGAATTATATTACAATTGATCGTCTTGAAAATATTCCTGATGACGTGGAATTGTATGCGTATGATAATGCCCTTAATATTTATCACAATCTTAAAATAAGTGATTATGAAGTATATTTAAATTCAGGTGAATATTTGGATAGATTTTCTATAATGTTCACAAATCCCGCCGCTCTGGGTGTTGAAGACGTTATTCCTGAATACGGATTTAAAACATTTTTTAATAATGACGATCAAACAATCGTAATACATAACCCGAACCTAATTGAGATCAATAAAGTCGAATTGTTCAATATTTTAGGACAATCCATTTATTTCTCAAATGACACAGATTCTGAAAATTATTCAGAAATTAAAGTATCAGACCTTAGTTCTGGCACCTATATCATAAACATTAATACCAAAGGAGGTAAAATATCAAAAAAAGTATTAGTAAAGTAGAATCCCAAAATTAGTAAATAGAATCCCCAAATTTACCATTTGCTAATCTCGAAAGGCTCTAACCAATTGGTTAGGGCTTTTTGTTTAAGGCGTTTTCAAGCTGATCAAAGGATAGTTCCTTTTGATCTCCAGATACCATGTTCTTAAAAGTAAATGTGTTGTTGTTTACTTCATTGGCACCCACCAAAACTACAAATTTTATATTGCGCTTATCAGCATAACTCATTTGTTTTTTCATTTTAACTGCTTCCGGATATAATTCTGCATTAATCCATTTTGCTCTTAATTTCTTGATTGCTTTTAAACTGAATAATGCTTCTTTATCTCCAAAATTGATAAACAAGACTTCGGTATTATTAACTATTGTATTAGGAAATAAATCCAGCTCTTCCAGAACCAGGTATATCCTGTCTAATCCAAAACTAATTCCAACACCACTAACGTCTTTCAGGCCAAAAATTCCTGTAAGATCATCATAACGTCCACCACCGCCAATTGAGCCCATATCAACACCTTCGGGTGCAGAAACTTCCAAAATAGCTCCGGTGTAATAATTCAATCCTCTGGCCAAAGTCACATCCAACTGTAAAGTTGAATTTGAAAGTTTTAATTCTGAAATAGCATTGTAAATAAACTCCAGTTCTTCAACACCTTTCAATCCCTCATATGAAGATTTCAAGATGGATCTCAAACTTTTTATTTGATCAATAAATGAGCCTTTTAATTTAAACAAAGGTTCCAGTTTTTCAATTCCCGATAATGGTATGCCCTTGCTTCTCATCTCTTCCTTTACCTTCTCCTCTCCTATTTTATCCAGCTTATCCAAAGCAACGGTAAAATCGATCAATTTATCTTTCGCACCAATAATTTCAGCAATTCCAGATAATATTTTTCTATTATTGATCTTGATAGTAACATCCTTTAGTTTCAAACCTTTAAAAACAGCATCATAAAGCTGTATAAACTCTATTTCCTGCCATAAAGACTTACTTCCTACAACATCTGCATCACACTGGTAAAACTCTCTAAAACGACCTTTCTGTGGCCTGTCTGCTCTCCAAACGGGTTGTATTTGATAGCGCTTGAACGGAAAGGTTATTTCATTTTGATACTGCACAACATAACGGGCAAATGGCACTGTAAGATCATATCTAAGTGCTTTTTCAGATATTTGAGAGCTAATTTTATTAGAATTCTTTTCTGCTAAAACCGCGTCATCGACTTTACTCAAAAAATCCCCGGAATTCAAAATTTTAAAAATCAATCTATCGCCTTCATCGCCATACTTTCCCAATAAGGTCTCAGAATTCTCGAAACTAGGAGTCTCAATAGGTTGAAAACCAAAACGCTCAAAACTGCATTTAATAGTATCAATAATATAATTGCGTTTTGATACCTGTTCCTGATTAAAATCTCTCGTCCCTTTTGGAATACCTGGTTTCTTTGCCATAAGAAAATAAATTTTGCACAAATATCTTAATTTTTAAACTTACATAATAAGTTATTTCAATTTTATAGTAACTTTATTGAATTCAAATAGTCTTATAAAAGAATATTCACTTAAATAATTAAGAAGCATGTTTTCACTCTTTCGAGAAAATGTTAGAATTGCATTACATTCCATTAAAAGTCAGTTATTAAGAACTATTTTAACCATTCTTATTATAGCCATAGGCATTACTGCTCTGGTAGGGATTTTAAGTGCTGTTTCTGCGCTTGAGAATACTATTTCAAGTGATTTTTCATCTATGGGTGCTAATACTTTTAATATTCAGCGATACGAGTTTAACACACAAAGAAGAGGAGGCGGAGAATTACAAAAAGTCAATCCTATCATCAGTTATAATGACGTTCGTGAATTCATAGAAAAATATGATTATCCGTTTACTAAAACCTCTGTTTCCTTTACTGGCACCAGATCGGCAGAAGTAAAATACGACAATGAAAAGACTGATCCCGAAGTTAGCGTTCTGGGAATTAATGAGCATTACATTCAAAATTCCGGTCTTGAACTGGAAAGCGGAAGAGAATTAAATTATTTTGATGTTATTAATAATAATAATGTTTGCGTCATTGGTAGTGATCTTAAAAAGGCATTTTTTGAGGATTTAAACCCAATTGATAAAACCATAAGTGTTAGAGGTGTAAAATTAAAAGTGGTTGGAGTTCTAAAATCAAAGGGGGCGACATTTGGCAATAATTTAGATCTAAGGGTTTTAATGCCTATTCAAAATGCGCGATCCATATTTACAAATCCTAATATCAACTACAACATTAGTATAATGGTTGAAAATAATGAAATGCTTGAAGCAGCTCAGGATGAAGCCATTATAACCTTCAGAAATATTAGAGGATTGAGCCCTGTTGAGGAAAATAATTTTGGCCTTGAACGAAGTGATGACCTTATTAACAGAATAGCCAGCATCACCAAGTATCTTTATATTGCAGCCTGGGTCATTAGCATTATAACCATATTTGGTTCTTCCATTGCTTTAATGAATATTATGTTCGTTTCGGTGACAGAACGAACCAGAGAAATAGGTGTGAGAAAAGCTTTAGGAGCTAAACGTAAGACCATTGCTTTTCAGTTTTTTATTGAAACTTTAATCATTGGACAGTTTGGTGGGCTCTTTGGAATTTTATTCGGCGTATTGGTAGGCTTAGGTGTTTCCGCTGCGGCTGACTTTAAATTTGCAACACCATGGCTGGCAATGCTTAGCGCGTTTGCTATTACTTTTATAGTAGCTGTTATTTCAGGTTCATTTCCTGCCATTAAAGCGTCAAAACTCGATCCTATAGAATCTCTGCGCTACGAATGATCAGGCATTAATAAGGTTATCAAAGTAGTTAAATAACTTTCCCTTAGTGATATGAGATCCTTGCTGGATCAATTTGAATTTATCTAAATTAGTATCATCAGAATAGTCTTTTTTGGCCTGAAGAATTTCAACATAATCGCTCAGTAAATTCTCGCGCAACCATGCAAAACCATCCGTTGTGGTCAGATCTATACCTTCCTTTGTGATTTTTACTGCAATCACATGCATATTTATTTCTGAGAGGTGGAACAAATGCATCTGGTCAGGAGAGATATGCTCTAAATATTCAGTTTTGTTCAAGACGCCTTCCCACACAAGATTACTAAATACGTCAAGTTCCTGCTCAGCCACTTCAGGTTTATTGGCTTTTAAATCAGACCATTCATCGGCAGTTATACTTTGTGAAGCTAAAAAATTTATAAACTCCTCATGAAGCTCTTCAAATTGTTCTTTTGTTAGTCTTAAATATTTCATTCTTTACTATTTGGGTGTTTTTTGTGAATACAAAACCACGCTTTCGCAAGTCGCTTTTCTAATTTGTCATCGGTATATCAATCTAAAAAAACAATTTAGAAAGAGCTCCAACAAATTGCTCAATCGTTAACACAAAAAAAATGCGCTCCTAATCCCGATAGCTATCGGGAAGGAGCGCAAATTTAAAAATTATTAAGCAATTATTTTTAGAAAATATATCGTAGTCCAACTTGTGCCTGCCATCTGGATGCTAAACTGGAATCATAGCCAAATGTATTTGTAAGACTAGGATCAAATGTATATACAGGTACACTTCCAGACGTATCAACACCAACAGGAGAAACATTATTAGGTTGTTGAATGACTCCCCAATCAGAATTAAGCAGATTGCCAACATTTAAGACATCAATGCTAAACTGAATGGTATTTGTTTTGGTCTCAGATACCTTAAAATTATAATCCTGTAAAAACTTGATATCCCATCGTCCTCTCCATGGTGCCAGTAAACCATATCGCTCTACATAGCTACCTCTGTTTTCACTTAAATAATCATCCTGCTGTATGTAAGCTTCAAAAGCTTCCGCTTGTCCTGAACCCGAAAATTGCATCTGTCCAATTTCACTTGATGTTGGAATATAAAGCAAGTCATTGTTCTGGAAAGAACTATCGTTATTGATATTTCCTGCGTATGTATAATTAAAACGTCCTCCTTGTGCATACTCAAAGAAAGTAGACAAAGTTGAACTCCACACATCATTGCCATATGTCCATTTCTTACTGGCTACACCTATAAAACGATGAGTATCTCCATATTTTGAATAGGATAAGACATCTTGATTTGCATCTCCGGTTGTCGGATTAAAATCAAAGGCATCACTTGTGATCTCAGCTTCTATTGAATTTACATCTTTAGCATCTAAATAACTATAAGCTAACATGGTATACAATCCGTTATCAAATGTTTTTTGTGCTTTTACAGACGCATTCCAAATTCTTCCTTTATCAGAGTTAGTGAACACATAGGCACTATTTCCAATATCTGCACCAGTATATAT
>CBDUIO010000056.1:0-11889 GCA_965367355.1 uncultured Flavobacteriaceae bacterium | reverse complement strand
CAACGATGGCATATTTCAGAAGCTTTACAACCAGATTGATGAAATTGTTATTGCTCTTGAATATCTGGACGATTAGTATCAAAAACATTAAAGTACCTGCGTACATGAACCAGCTAAAAAGCTTTTTAAATATATCGTACTTGTTATAGGTTATTTCTGTATTGATCTTTTTATCTGTCAACATAACTGTTGCACCATATTTCTGCTGTGTTTTCTTAAAAGACTCCAGTAGTTTATTAGCTTCAGTAAAATCAGGATTCGCAGATTTCTTGATCTCGTTAAGAGTATTTAGATAGTGACTGAATCCGCTCTTTATAAAATTGGCGTACAAAGAGTCTTTAATATTGTATTTCCCTGTTTTGAATTCTGTTGACGAAATCCACTTGTTGTTTTCACTTTCAGGAAGAGGGAAAATCTTTAAAGAACGACCTTCAATGGTATTGTATAGCAAATTAACTCTTTGATCTGTTTCCTTGAATTCTTTCTCATAAGCATTTGGTGTTTGTGCTTTATAGGCATCTTCCAAATATCTACCTAGCTTATATTCTCCTTTGTCGTCAAAAAAATCGGCAAGTGCCACATATTTTTCCGATTTATCAACTCCTATAATATTCCTGATGGAATCTCCCTTTTTCGGCCTTAAATAAATCACAGGCACATTATACCAAAGAAGAGGGCTTTCATTTATGGATAGATAAATCTGGTCTGCGGAAAACTCCTCGTAGGTGTCATGTTTATTAAGCTTGCGCAATAATTCTGATGCGTAGGTATTAACAGGCATCATTCGTCCACCTATATCCTGAATAACAAGTTTGCCAAATTCATCGGCATGTTCTACAGGAGTTATATTGGCCCTTAATATTGAATCTATTTGTGTTTTTGTTGGTTTTTGACCATGGTTATGACCATCATTTTCAGAGTGTTCCTGGCTATATCCTGCTAATCCAATGCAAATGAATAAGATGGTTAAAACCTTTGCCTTTTTCTTTTTTAATTTATTAAGCTGATTTCCCAGATCTCCAAATCGGGTGCCTTTAACAAACATGATGACTAACATTCCAAAGAAAAGCAGAAAATATCCTATGTATGTCACCCAGGTTCCCCAGAAATCATGATTTACAGATAGTATGGTTCCTTTCTCATCAGAGTCGAAACTGGATTGAAAAAATCGATAACCTCTGTGATCCAGGATATTGTTCATAAATATCTTATAGTCAAAATCACCTTTTTCTTTATCTATTACGGTCACCTGACTTGAAAAGGCTGAAAAACTTCTTTCCGTTCCCGGATAGCGCTCAGCAACGAAATCATTCAATTTGATGCTAAAAGGCAATTCAAGCACTTTTGGACCATATCTAAATGCAAAATTCAAATCACCTAATTTCACCTGTTTGAAGGGATTGGTAAATCCCTGACCTCCTAATACGGAAACATATTTGGTTTCATTGTTTGCCGTAACCTTGAGCAAAAGACCATCCTGCTCATTTTTTCCGGGATTTTCCTTTGCTACCATGTCATATTTGCCTTTAAAAACAGGATCAGGAGCCACAAAGCGCATGCTTCCTATATTGTAAAGAGAACGTAAGTTAAAAGGTTGAATGCTGTCTTTTACTAAAGGAACAGTAGTTTGGGTTAACATTTGCATGTATTCACCTTCAAAAGGAGATTGTATAAGTAATTCACCATTCTGTGATGTGATATTAATAGCACCCTGAGTAGGTTTGTTCAGAGCAAATAAAACATTATGAATACTTTGAATTTCACCCGATTTTAAATAATGATCATGCCTGCCACCTTGGCCAGCCTCAACAATTTTTAAATGTTCAACGCCGTTTTCATCAGGAACAACTCGTTCTTCGGCATCTTTAATGAATTTTTCTAATTCTACTGTGAATGGTTGGTTATTATAATCGGTTTTTACTTTGAATTTATTATTCAACCGGTGAGAAAAATCTACCTCACTTTCCAGAATTCGTCTTTGTGCCTGCCCATCAACCATATAATTGCCATCGACATAGGTTGTAATGTATGTTTTTGATGAAACAAATTTGTTTTGAGTTTCTCCTTCACGAATAGACATCATGCCTTCAAAACTTATGTAATGCGTAATTCCTGCGCCAATAATTATTAATATGAATGACAAATGAAACAATAGCACAGGCCATTTCTCCTTCCTTAACAACCTATACTTAAAGATGTTTCCAATAAAGTTGATTGCAAACAACAACATTATGGCCTTAAACCAAACGGCATGATATATCAATGTTCTTGTTAAGGGTGTTGGTGATGTTTCTTGGTTGGCATCCAGGAAAGTACCAGTAATCATAGCAACGGCGAATAAAACAAAAAGGATTCCCGTTAAACGTGTCGAAAATAATAGATCAGTTAATTTCTTTTGCATAGCATTAGCAGTGTTAGGTTGGCAAATTTAATGATTTTAGATTTTATAGAACTGATAAAAATCACTCCTTTTTTTTCCGAGCCTCAAATATTCTTAAATAGATAAAAGTTCCCATCTTTCTGGCTCTTCGTTTTGCATTTTCGGCATAATCTCCTTCAAAAAGTTCATTGATGGTTTTATACCAAAGATTTAGCCAAAGACCAAAATGCATTTCGGTTATGGTATTATTGTTTTCATTATCAACTTCTATATGCTTTTGCAGCGGATCACCTTTGAATTTGGTTTTTAAAAATAAACTGGATTCCCAAAAATCGGTAAGATGATCAATGTGTTCATCCCAGTCAGAAATTTTTCCATTGAAAAATGGACCCAATAATTCATCCTTCCTGATTTTTTCATAAAAAGAAGTTACTAATTTATGAATATCTGATCTTGACTTAATATCTGTTTTTTTCATCACATTGGATTGCAGCATAACAATGTATCAATTATTTAAATAGTTAATAATAAAAATTAAGAAAGATATATGAAACCTGAATTATAAATGTTAATTCTTAGTATTTTAGCAACATGATTTCTGTAATTATTTTAGGCGCCGGCAATGTCGCCACTCATTTATTTAAGGCTTTTATAAAAGCAGATGCTATTGAAATTAAACAATGGTATAACAGGAATTTGGACTTTATAGAACAATTTAAACACGAAGTGGAAATTACAAACGACATTGAGAAAATTGTTGAAGCAGATGTCTATATTCTTGCTGTGAGTGATGATGCTATTCATGATCTTTCGGTCAAACTACCTTTTAGCGAAAGGTTTGTTGTTCATACATCGGGAGCCATGACTTTACATCAACTGGACAAAAAACATGACCGAGGCGTATTTTACCCACTACAGACATTTAGTAAGGACGTTGAAATTGATTTTGCCAATGTCCCGTTTTGTTTGGAAGTTGAAAACAAATCCAATTATGAAATCTTAAATAAATTATGTGAAAGTATTGGCAGTCCTTATTATAAAATAAACAGCGAACAGCGAAGTTCCCTCCATCTGACAGCTGTGTTTGTAAACAATTTTGTAAATCAATTGTATAGAATAGGGCATGAAATAACAGAGTCAACAAGTGTCGATTTCAATATCCTGAAACCCTTGATAACCGAAACTGCAAGGAAAATAGAAAATTTATCCCCATATAGAGCCCAAACAGGTCCTGCTCTGAGACATGATAAAAAAACAATTAAAAAACATCTCAAACTTTTAAAGAATGAGCAGCATCAAGAAATATACAAGTTATTAACCAAAGCAATCCAGCAAACTCATGACCAAAAATTATAAAGAATATTTAACTGATATAACCACCCTTATTTTTGATGTAGACGGTGTCCTTGCAGAAGATCAATTACTTGTTTTAAGTTCAGGTGATTTGATGAGAGTTATGCATAGTAAGGATGGTATGGCTATGAAGATTGCTATCAAACAAGGGTTTAATGTTGCCATTATCTCCGGAGGCACTAATCCCGGAGTAAGAATCAGGCTTGAAAGACTTGGCGTTCAGGATATCTACCTTGGTGTAAAGGACAAGGTGGAGACCTTTAATAAATATAAAGAATTAAAAAATCTGAGTTCCGACAGTATACTTTATATGGGTGATGACCTTACCGATTATAAGCTTATGAATTTAGTCGGTCTTCCATGTGCTCCACAAGATGCTATCCCGGAAATAAAAGCCATTTCTAAATATGTTTCGCATAAAAAAGGTGGAAAGGGATGTGCAAGGGATGTTATTGAACAAGTTCTGAAAGTACAGGGCAAATGGACTATAAATTTTGATGGTAAATAGGTTAAAATTAATTAACTTTATTACTGCTTGAAATAGCAGCTATATATGGAATCATTTAAATTTATTAAAGATTGGATTGTTGAAAACCCATTAGCCTATAATATTATAAGATATATATGTATAGTCGTTTTTGTCTTAATAATAATCCAGCTATTAAGAAGAATTTTAAAAAAAACCTTACCAGAAACTTCTGTTAGATATAATACTCAAAAAGGTGTCGAATTCTTCGGATATTTAATTCTTATCATACTTTCCATTTCCTATTTCACAGGCAACATCAAGGATTTTACACTTTTGATAGGTTTATTTTCTGCTGGAATCGCATTCACTTTGCAGGAATTGATCTTAAGTATTGCCGGTTCAATCTACATTTTTGTGCTTAAAGTTTACAAACCCGGAGATAGAATTGAAATTAACGGAATTAAAGGAGATGTCATTGATGTGGATAGTGTTTATACCACTATGATGGAAATTGGACAATGGGTAAGCAGTGATAATTATTCAGGTAGGATTGTAAAATTAAGTAACGCTTTTGTTTTTAAAGGTCCGATCTATAATTATTCTAAGGATTTTCCCTTTATCTGGGATGAATTCAACTTACCAATCCATTATGAATCAGATGTGGAACTTACCAAATCACTAATTATTAAAATAGCATCTGAAACCCTGTCTGAATACACATCAGAATCAAAATCTGAATGGAAGCACGTGGTAGATAAATATTATATTGAAGATGCGATCGTGGATCCTACCTTATCAGTAAAGCTGACCGACAATTGGATAGAATTTAATTTAAGGTATATAGTAGATTATAAAAAAAGACGGATTACCAAAAATATTCTTAGCCAGCGCATATACGAAGAAATCAAAAAACATAAGGATAGGATTGTATTGGCATCTACAACCGTTGAAATTATCAAAATACCTGAAATAAAAATTCAAACTAAAAGCGATTAAGATTACTTAATCACCTGTGTTACTAAAAATATGATGAATATATTAAACCTGATCAGGTGGAAAAATTTACTAATAATTGCTTTAGTTCAGATACTAATTAAGTATGCATTGTTTGTGCCTTTTGGCGTAGACATAACTTTAAACTGGTTTGGTCTCACACTTTTGATACTGTCCTCTGTCTGTATAGCGGCGGCAGGGTATATAATTAATGATATTTACGATATTGAAACCGATTTAGTTAACAGACCGGAAAAAGTAATTGTAGGTCAAACCTTGACAGAAAAAAAAGCTAACAATCTGTTTTTGTTTTTTAATTTCACTGGGGTTTTAATCGGATTTTATTTATCACATCTTGTTGGGAAAAGCAGTTTCTTCGCTTTATTTGTGGTCATATCTGCCTTGTTATATGTCTATGCAAGTTATTTAAAAAGGACGGTGCTCATTGGCAACATTGTTGTGTCCATTCTGGTTGCCTTGAGCATTTTAATTGTTGGAATTTTTGAGTTATTACCGGTTATTGACAGTCAAAACCAAACCAACCAAATAAACATGTTTAAAGTTGTATTGGATTATGCCTTGTTCGCATTTATCATCAATCTAGTTCGTGAATTGATCAAAGATATTGAAGATGTTGATGGTGACCATAAATCCGGGATGAACACGTTACCCATACTTTTAGGAAGAGAACGTGCGAGAAATATAACATTCATCGTTTCTTTGATTCCTATCCTCGGACTTATTTATTATTTGACAAATTATCTTTATATGCATACCATTCTTGTTATATATTTTTTAATATTAGTTGCAGGACCTTCTATTTTTGTGGCTATAAAAATATTTCAAGCCAAATCGAAAAAAGACTATAAATTAATTAGCAAGATACTCAAACTAATAATGATATCGGGAATGATGTCAATGCTTTTATATCCAATTATTTTAAATTGATGCTGAATCAAAAACTTAAAAATTACCATGTCATTTTAGCTTCGGGTTCCCCCAGAAGACAGGAATTCTTTAAAAATTTGGGGATTGACTTTGAAATAAGATTAAAACCTGTCAAGGAAGACTATCCTGACCATCTTGTGAAAGAAGAAATTAGTGACTATCTGGCCGAGCTAAAATCCAGACCTTTCAAAGAGGAATTAAAAGAAAAAGATTTACTTATTACCAGC
Source organism: uncultured Flavobacteriaceae bacterium (assembly GCA_965367355.1). Taxonomy (GTDB): domain Bacteria; phylum Bacteroidota; class Bacteroidia; order Flavobacteriales; family Flavobacteriaceae; genus Site-B1. Next base: position 5,519 of record CBDUIO010000056.1, on the reverse strand, counting down.
GATACCATTGTCTGGCACAACGGCAGGGCATTGGGAAAACCGGGTGATGAAGAGGAAGCCTTTAATATGATACGATCCATGAGCGGACAAACACATGAAGTTATTACTTCTGTATGTTTTACAACCACTAAGGATCAAAAAACCGTTAATTGCGATACGAAAGTCACTTTCAAAGATTTTACTGATGATGAAATCTGGTATTATGTTAAAAATTTTAATCCTGTAGATAAGGCAGGAGCTTATGGAATACAGGAATGGATTGGGCAAATTGGTGTCACAAAAATTGAAGGTTCTTATTTTAATGTTATGGGATTACCCGTACATTTGGTTTATGAAACCTTAACCAGTTTTATATAATATATTTTAAATATGAATGATTTTTTCTACACCTATCAATCAGAATTAATTTATACAGCTATACTTTTAGCTGTTCTGTTAATTTTCAGATATATCCTTCAGGTTTTAATCAAAAGAATTGGCAGGAAAAGCGGAATTAATGAAGCGCGAACCAATCTTATTGTAAGATATGCCACAGTCGCTTTGTTTTTAATTGCCTCACTTATAGAATCCTTTATTCTTGGTGCAGAGCCAAGAGAATTAGCCCTGGTTTTTTCCTCTGTTTTTGCCGTAATAGGAATCGCTTTATTTGCAATATGGTCCATACTAAGTAATATCACTTCAGGAGTCATCATGTTCTTTGCATTTCCTTATAAAGTGGGTGATAAAATTCAGATCCATGATAAGGATTTTCCGGTAATTGCGATTATAGAAGACATCACTGCTTTCCAAATCATTTTAAGGATGGATGATGGAGACCTAGTAACATATCCAAATAACCTAATTTTACAAAAAGCTGTCACATTGCTTAAAAAAGATGCTATTGATGACGGTACAGACGCTCTGTAAAACTTTTGTATATTTAAAATATGGCTAAACGAAAAAAATCAAAACATCATAAAAAAATTGGACAATCACCTGGAACATTAATCTATACGGGCGAAAAGTCGCATAAATTTTTTATTGAATCTTTTGACTACAATTTAAATTACATTGAAGAAAAAGAAATCAAGGATGTTGAGGAGGTCTTCAAATATAAAACTACGGACTCGGTTACGTGGGTAAATTTTAATGGCCTTAGCCATGTAGAAGAGATAGAAAAAATTGGTAAACATTATGATCTTCATCCCCTCATTTTAGAGGATATTGTAAATATTTCGAGCAGACCAAAAATTGATGAGTATGAAAACTACATTTTTGTGGTTCTTAAAATGCTATACTATGATGAAAAAGAAGAAGTCATCTCTGAGCAGGTAAGCTTCGTCCTTGGTGAAAATTATGTTTTAACATTCCAGGAGGCAGAAGGAGATGTATTTGGCAGTGTCAGGGATAGATTAAGAATTGCAAAAGGCAGAATAAGAGGATTGGGGTCAGATTATTTGTTGTATGCACTTATGGATTCTGTGATCGATCATTATTTTACTATTATTGAGACCATGGGTAACAAAATAGAAGACCTTGAAGACAATCTATTTACAGGATTCAGTCAGCAAGAAATAAGCCAGCAGATCCAGGAGCTTAAAAGAGAGGTTTTGAGAGTTAGGCGAGCCATTTTTCCATTGCGAGAGATCATAAACCGAATAGAAAAAACCGACAACAAATTAATTTTAGATAAAACAATTCATTATTATCGAGATGTCTATGATCATATCATTCAGGTCTCTGAAAATATAGATATTTACAGAGAAATGATCTGGGGACTTATGGATATGTATATGACCTCCATTAGCAACAGAATGAACGAAGTCATGAAATTACTAACGATCATAGCTACTATTTTTATCCCCTTAACTTTCATAGCAGGAATCTATGGGATGAATTTCGAAAATATTCCCGAGTTAAAATATAAATACAGCTATTTTATACTATGGATAGTAATGATCGTGATTTTTCTAGGAATGCTATGGTACTTCAAAAGAAAGAAGTGGCTTTGACAAGTCATTCGTTAAAATAACTTTAAAACCGGCATTTTGGCTGGTTTTTATTTTTATATTTGGTTCTTAAGCTATCTAAACTAAAATGCGTAAACTCATAATTCTATTCTTCATATTTTTCAATGTTTCAGCAATTTCCTTTGCTCAAAAACCTAAAAAACTAAACACATCAGAAATTTACGAATCCATAAAGAAATTAAATTTCCTGGGATCTGTTTTATATGTGGCTGCTCATCCTGATGATGAGAATACCAGATTGATCTCCTATATGTCCAATAAATTAAAAGCTCGAACAGCCTATTTATCTGTTACTCGAGGAGATGGAGGACAAAATCTAATTGGACCTGAAATCTCAGAACTGTTAGGGGTCATTCGAACTCAGGAATTATTAACGGCAAGACTGATTGATGGAGGCGAACAAATGTTCACGAGAGCAATCGATTTTGGATACTCAAAACATCCTGATGAAACACTTAAGATATGGGACAAAACCAAAGTACTTGGTGATGTTGTTTTAGCCATAAGAAAATTCAAACCAGACGTCATTGTTAACAGATTTGACCACAGAAGTCCTGGAACTACTCATGGACACCATACCAGTTCTGCGATTTTGAGTGTTGATGCTTTTGATATCGCTAATGATGCTTCTAAATATCCGGATCAGCTTGCCATTGCAAATATTTGGCAACCAAAACGACTGTTCTTTAACACATCTTGGTGGTTTTATGGGAGTCAGGAAAATTTTGAGAAAGCCGATAAAACCAATCTGTTAAGTTTAGATGTTGGAGCCTACTATCCTACTCTCGGTCTAAGTAATACAGAAATTGCTTCTTTAAGTCGTAGCCAGCATAAATCGCAAGGCTTTGGCAATACCGGAACTCGCGGAGAATCATTGGAGTATATTGAACTCATTAAAGGTGATTTACCACAGGATAAGATCAATATTTTTGAAGGAATTGACACGTCATGGAACCGTGTAAAGGGAGGTAAACAAATTGGATCTATACTAAAAAAGGTTCAGGATGAATTCGATTTTGCCAATCCTCAAGCATCAATTTCAGATCTGGTAAAAGCCTATAATTTGATTCAAAAACTGGAAGATGAACACTGGAAATCAATTAAAACAAAAGACGTAAAGTACATCATTGCTGCCTGCGCAGGACTCTATCTGGAAGCCGTTTCAGAAACCAATCATGCAACAGTCAGGGATAGTGTAAAACTTTCATTGGAAGTCATTAACAGAAGTGATCAATCTATACGTCTGGAAAGTATTATTAATGCGAATCAGGTTTATATAAATAAGAATATTTCTTTGCTTAAAAATATTGATTACAGATTTGAGGAATCCATGAGTTTTAAAACTGATCAGCCTTTAACAACAGCCTATTGGCTTAACAAAAAAGGCACTTTAGGCATGTATGATGTTGAAAATATAGCAGATATAGGCAAGCCCGAAAAGGAGAAGAACATCAGTGTAACATTTAATTTAATCATTGAAAACACCAAAATCCCTTTTACTCGAGAAGTGATTTATAAAATGAACGATCCTGTTAAAGGTGAAGTATATAAACCCTTTGAAATAATACCGGAAGTCTCTGTTAAAATAGATGAAAAGGTTATCATTTTTGAAACCGACAAGCAAAAGGAAATTCCTGTAACGGTGAAAGCGGGAACCGATAATATTGAAGGATATGTAACCCTTTGCTCTCCCAACGACTGGAATGTCTATCCTGAAAAACAAAAAATTTCGATTGCTTCCAAGAATGAAGAACAGGTACTGGTATTTACTGTGATTCCACCAAAAGATCAAAGTGAAGGTTTTATCTCACCAATAGCATATGTTGGGGAAAATGATTACACAAAAGAGCTCATTGAGATTGATTATGATCATATTCCATTTCAAACCGTTTTACTTCCCAGTGAAAGCAAAATTGTACGACTGGATATAAAAAAGGTAGGAGAGAATATAGGCTATATTGAAGGTGCAGGCGACACAGTTCCGGCTAGTTTACAACAAATTGGCTATAACGTGGTCACAATTAAACCGGAGGAAATCACTTCTGAAAATCTTAAGCGTTTTGATGCCATTGTTGTTGGTATTCGGGCTTACAACACAGTAGATGAACTGAAATTCAAGCAAAAATATTTATTCGATTTTGTGAAAAACGGAGGCAATTTGATAGTTCAGTACAATACTAATTTTAGGTTAAAAGTAGATGAATTAGCGCCTTACGATCTGGAATTGTCCAGAGATCGTGTAACCGATGAAAATGCAGAAGTTAGAATCTTAGATCCTCAACATCCGGTTTTGAATTTCCCAAATAAGATCACTTTAAAGGATTTTGATGGCTGGGTACAGGAACGCGGACTTTATTTCCCTGATAAATGGTCAGATGAGTTTCATCCTGTACTTTCAATTAATGATCCAGGTGAAACACCCAAAGAGGGCAGTCTGTTGATATCTAAATATGGCAAAGGCTATTACATTTATACAGGATTGAGCTTCTTTAGGGAATTTCCGGCAGGAGTTTCAGGTGCTTACAGACTGTTTTCGAATATGTTATCTATTGGCAATCAAAATGTTACAACAATAGATAAAATCAAAAATTAATAATAAATTCACCGTTATTATCAGTTTAATTACTTGCGTTTCATCGATTTTATTGCCATAAAATTGGATGTTTATAAAAAGGTTCATATCTTTCGATCAATTGTGGTAAAACCGTAATATATATATTTAATTTTACGTTTTACTTTTTGGTAATCCCATTTGGTTTAGTTGAAAAACTAAAAAAATTGATTAATATGCAAAAAATCCCAAAAGAAAGCCGATGGAAAAGATGGTATACTGCCGTTTTAATAGCTAATGCAGTATATATCATCATCTTTTATTTTATAACGGCATCCTTCGCTTAAAATGCATCCATACGATTGGATTGTATTAGCTGCTACACTATTATTTATTGTGCTTTACGGAGCATGGAAAACAAAAGGCAGCAAAAATGTACAAGACTATATTCGTGGAGGCAATAAAGCAAAATGGTATACAGTAGGTCTATCTGTCATGGCCACTCAAGCCAGTGCAATCACATTTTTATCTACTCCTGGTCAAGCTTTTCATTCCGGTATGGGATTTGTTCAATTTTATTTTGGACTGCCAATAGCCATGGTAATCATTTGCCTGGTTTTCATACCTATTTACCATAGACTAAAAGTTTACACAGCCTACGAATTTCTTGAGAACAGGTTCGATATAAAAACACGATCATTAACAGCTATATTATTCCTGATCCAACGGGGATTAGCAGCAGGAATAACCATTTTTGCTCCGGCTATTATTTTGTCTGCTGTATTAGGCTGGAATTTAATAACCCTTAACATTGTTATTGGTGTGCTTGTTATTATTTACACTGTTTCAGGCGGAACCAGCGCAGTAAGTGTAACTCAAAAACAGCAAATGGCTGTCATTTTTACAGGCATGTTCATTGCCTTTTATTTAATAGTCAGCTACTTACCTGAGAATGTAAG
>CBDUIO010000055.1:0-11913 GCA_965367355.1 uncultured Flavobacteriaceae bacterium | reverse complement strand
AGTAACAAAATTGAGTGCTATTAAATCGAGAATCAATATACAATAAATCTTTAAAAATGAGAACTTTAAAAATATATTATTTAGAGTTATAGAAACGTTCAACGATCTCATCAAAACTATGGATAGTCTTTTTAATCCAGTCCATTTTCTTTTGGTTTTTTTCCTCCTGAGTAAGATTCCAGATAATGTCTGTTTGTCTTAGTTTGGAAGTAAGATGCTGTAATATAATAGCAGCAGAAACCGATATATTTAAGCTTTCGGTAAAACCAACCATTGGTATTTTAATAAATTGGTCGGCTTCTTCCATGACTTCGTTTGAAAGCCCTTCAGTCTCGCGACCAAAAAAGATGCAAGACTTTTGAGTCACGTCAAAATCCGCCAGCAAAGCGTTGTTTAAATGTGGTGTTGTTGCGACAATCTGATATCCATTCTTCCTAAGTTCGCTAATACAATTCTTAACAGACTTATATCTTTTCAAATCAACCCATTTTTGAGCTCCAAGAGCAATCTCTCTGTCTATTTTCTTGGTATTGCGCTCTTCAATGACATTGAGTTCCTGAATTCCAAAGACCTCACAACTGCGCATCACTGCACTAGTATTATGCAATTGATATACGTCCTCTGTTGCTACGGTAAAGTGTTTTGTTCGCTGAGACAGAACCTCATCAAAACGCTGTCGGCGCTTGTCTGTGAGAAATGATTCTAAATGTGTTAATAGTTTGAGATCAAGCATAACTCAAATTTAACAATATTTCGTCATAACAAGTAGAACATGAAAGAAGTAATCTTTTTTGAATTATTGCCATAATAAAACAGTTTGCCTTGACGTACCTCATCGCAATGACATTAAAATTATTATTTTTATAATATGAAACATATTGTTGTTCTAACAGGAGCCGGAATGAGTGCTGAAAGTGGTCTCAAGACCTTCAGGGATGCTGACGGATTGTGGGAAGGTCGTGAAGTCATGGAAGTGGCTTCATTACAGGGCTTCACTGCAAATCCAGAATTGGTTTTAGATTTCTATAATCAGAGAAGAAGACAGTTGCTGCAAGCTGAACCCAATTCCGCACATTTTGATTTGGCTTCATTAGAAAAACACTACAAAGTAAGTATTGTTACCCAAAATGTTGATGATCTGCATGAACGTGCCGGAAGCAACAAGGTCATTCATCTTCATGGCGAACTGTTCAAAGTGAGAAGTACTTTTGACGAATATGACATTAGAGTTTGGAAAAAAGATCTGAATCTTGGTGATCTATGCAACAAAGGATACCAGTTGCGTCCGCATATTGTTTGGTTTGGGGAAGCTGTTCCACTAATGGGAAAAGCTGTAGATATTTGTCAGTCTGCAGACATCTTGCTCATCATAGGAACATCATTACAAGTATATCCTGCAGCTAGTTTGATGCATTATGTTTCTGGCAGCACAAAGATCTATTACATAGACCCAAAACCATCAATTAGAAGTCAAAACAACCTAACTGTTATTGCTGATAATGCCAGTGTGGGCATGAAAAAGATTAGAGAAATTCTTTCTTGAATAGAAACAAAATGTCTATAAAATTTAATTTTTAAATAAAAAAAACGTTTAAACACTAACAAATGTCATATTTTAGAGTAACAAGATGCTCTATATTTGTGGCATTAAAAGCTTTAAAAGGCTTGATTTTTATGAAGAACCTTAATTCATACAGTGTTATTACAGAAGGTGAAAGGGTTGTAAAACATGAAGGTGTGGTTTCAAAGATCACAAATAATGTTATTACAGTCACTTTAAAGGGGAATATTAATTGTGAATCATGCCACGCCAAAGGGGGTTGTGGTGCTGCTGAATCCGGTCCAAAGGAAATAGAAGTTTACAATTCAACTGAATCATTAAAATTAAATGAAACTGTTGAAGTGTTACTCAGCAAAGACAAAGGATTGCAAGCAGTATTTTGGGCATATGTGTTTCCTTTTATTTTATTGATCAGTGTATTGCTCATATCATCTTCGATATATAAGGAATGGATAGCTGGATTATTATCAATAGCTATTTTAGTACCTTATTATTTTATACTCTACGTTTTAAGAAATTCATTTAAAAAAGCATTTAAGGTTTCAATCTTAAAAATGGTTTAAAATGATCTATTCAGTTTTATATAGTGCAATGCTCTTATCTTCAATAGGAGTCGTCGCTGCAGTGATACTATTTGTGGTATCAAAGAAATTCTACGTTTATGAAGATCCTTTAATTGCTGAGGTCGATGACATATTACCTGCTGCCAATTGTGGTGGATGTGGTTCTCCGGGATGTAAAGCCTTTGCTGAAAAACTCGTAACATCTGAAGATATTTCAGAGTTATTCTGCCCTGTAGGTGGGAATGACGTGATGAAAAAAGTTGCTGATATTTTAGGCAAGGAAGTTGCCGAAAAAGACCCAACAGTAGCCGTCGTGAGATGCCAGGGAGGATGCGACGTAAGACCAAAAACAACGGAATATCAGGGTCCAAGATCCTGTGCCATCTCTGCATTGATATACAGTGGTGAAACCGATTGCCAGTTTGGTTGTTTGGGCGATGGCGATTGCGTAGAGGTTTGTAAGTTTGACGCCATGTACATGGATGAAGAGTCTGGTCTACCTGTTATTATTACAGACAAATGTACATCTTGTGGAGCTTGTGTGGATGCGTGCCCAAGGAATATTATTGAAATGCGTCCTCGTAACAAACGAGACCTTAAAATTTTTGTGGGTTGTTTAAATGAAGACAAAGGTGGAATCGCAAGAAAAGCATGCGAAGTAGCTTGTATTGGATGTTCAAAATGTGAGGATGTTTGTCAGAAAGGAGCCATTACCATGAACAACAATCTGGCCTATATTGATCCAGCTGTTTGTACTCTTTGCAGAAAATGTGTCGACGTTTGTCCAACACATTCCATTATAGAAACTAACTTCCCACCAAGAAAAGTTAAAGCTACAGAGGCTACTCCAGTAGTTAAACCAGGTGTCGAATCTGTAAATCCTAAACCAAATGCTTAAAACATTTCCAAAAGGTGGTATTCATCCTGAAGAGAACAAAATAACCTCTTCTAAAGCAATTAAAAGGATGTCTTTACCAACCGTTGTTTATGTACCTATTGCTCAACATATTGGTATTCCTTCAGAAATAATAGTAGAAACAAAACAAAAAGTTACGATCGGACAAGTTATCGCTAAATCAGGCGGATTTGTTTCGTCTAATATCCATTCACCGGTTGCAGGAACAGTAACCAAACTGGATATGGTTATTGATACCAGTGGCTATAAAAAGCAATGTATCGTTATAAGGACCGATCAAAAGGACGAATCCAATTTTGAGGCACCAGATTTTCCTCTTATCAGAGAAATAAAAATGGATCAAAAGGATATTCTTCAGCATATAAGAGATTGCGGAATTGTTGGTCTTGGTGGAGCAACCTTTCCATCTCACGTGAAACTGGACCTTAAGAATGATAATCAGGTGGATTATTTATTGATAAATGGTGTAGAATGCGAGCCTTATTTAACCGCAGACCACAGATTAATGCTTGAAAAAACAGATGAGATCATAGTTGGTGTACAGATTCTTATGCATGCCCTTCATATAGAAAAAGCTGTCATAGGAATTGAAAATAATAAGCAGGATGCTATAGAGGTTTTAAAAAATGCCGCTAAGACTGATGAAAGAATCAAAGTTGCTGCATTAAAGGTAAAATATCCGCAAGGAAGTGAAAAACAACTCATAAAAGCTATTGTAAAAAGAGAAGTTCCAAAAGGAGGATTACCCATGGATGTTGGTGTTATCGTTCATAACGTGGGAACAATTTTCGCTATCTATCAAGCTGTTCAGCATGATCAACCTCTCATAGAGCGTGTGGTCACTGTTACTGGTAAAAAATTGGAAAATCCTTCCAATTTCTGGGTTAAGATAGGAACTCCAATAAAAGATCTTGTTGCTGAAGTTGGAGGTATTCCTGAAGGAACACGGAAGATAGTAAATGGCGGACCCATGATGGGTAAAGCCATTAAAAATACAGATGTCCCAGTGACTAAAGGAACATCAGGAATTTTAGTTATTTCTGAGGAAGAAGCCAGCAGACAGGAACCAAAGAATTGCATTCGATGTGGTAATTGCGTTTTTGTGTGTCCAATGGGTCTCGAACCTCACTTATTAATGAATCTGACAGAAAAAGGGTTTTACGAACGTGCTGCCAGTGAAGATGTCATGACCTGTATAGAATGCGGTTCATGCAGCTATGTTTGTCCTTCGCACAGACCTTTATTAGACTACATCAGATTTGGAAAAAGCATTGTCAAAAAATTAAATACTGCAAAAAATTAATATGGCAGATCCAATTATTATTTCAGCTTCGCCGCATGTGTTTTCAGAAAGAAGTACGAAAAATTTAATGTATGATGTGCTATATGCACTTATTCCGGCATTTTTAGTTTCCGTTTACGTCTTTGGTCTAAGTGCTTTAGTAGTCACCTCGGTAGCAGTGATTTCCTGTATTTTATTCGAATATGTCATTCAGAAATACCTGTTAAAAACAGCAGTTACCGTTAGCGACGGATCTGCATTGATCACTGGTATTCTGTTAGCATTTAATGTACCCTCCAGCCTTCCCATATGGATGATCATTGTTGGTAGTCTGGTTGCCATTGGGGTTGCCAAATTGTCTTTTGGCGGATTGGGTTACAATATTTTTAATCCGGCCCTTGTGGCACGTGTATTTTTATTGGTATCATTTCCTGTTCAAATGACCTCATGGCCACTCCCTGTGGAAAACAATTTGAAATTAGTAGATGCCGTCACGGGCGAAACAACTTTGGGAATGATAAAAGAAGGACTCATGTATGGCGAGACCATGTCTGCCATAAGTGAAAAACTGCCATCGGCTATGGATCTGCTTCTGGGAATTACAAGTGGTTCTATAGGTGAAATGTCTGGCTTAGCCCTGTTACTGGGAGGTGTATTCCTTTTAGCAAGGAAAGTAATTACCTGGCATATCCCAATTACAGTATTGGTCACCATGTTCATCATGACCGGTATTTTTTGGATTATCGATCCTGAGCAATATGCAAATCCGTTGATTCATGTTCTGTCAGGTGGAGCTATTCTGGGAGCTTTCTATATGGCAACCGATCTGGTGACAAGTCCCGTTACGAAAAAAGGGATGGTCATTTTTGCCATCGGAATTGGTGCCATAACCGTTATAATTCGATTATTTGGTGCTTACCCTGAAGGCATTTCCTTTGCAATCATTATCATGAATGCTTTTGTTCCTCTTATCAATAAATATTTCAAACCACGCCGATTTGGAAGTCCGATAAAATCTAAAATCCTGTAGTTATGAGTAAAAAGGAATCTACATTTTTAAATATGACCATTACCTTGTTTGTTATAACAATGGTTGCAGGAATATCCTTGGGTTATGTAAATGATATTACAGTTGGGCCAAAGGCTGAAGCAAAATTAGCTCGAAAGGTAAACGCTTTAAAGCAGGTGATGGCTGAATTTGATAACAATCCGGTGGAAGAGGTCAAAATGATTAAATCTGAATTGGTAAAAGATAGTGTTGAGGTTTACACAGGAAGTCTTAATGGCATTAAATCGGGAACTGCAGTTGTCAGTTCTTCTGAAAAGGGATACAGCGGCCTGATAAAACTTATGGTCGGTTTTGAATCAGATGGAAGTATAAAAAATATAGTGGTTTTAGAGCAAAAGGAAACTCCTGGTTTAGGAACTAAAATGAAAGATGATAAATTCCTTAGACAATTCAGAGGAAAAAATCCTTCAACATTTGATTTAAAGCCCAAAAAAGATGGTGGTGATGTTGATGCACTTACCGGGTCTACAATTACCACACGTGCTTTTGGTGAAGCCGCGCAGCTAGCTTTCGACGAATACATGAAAAATAACGATTCAAAAGAGGAATCTAAAAATTAGGAATAATGGCAGATAAAGTGAATCAAAAAGAGAATTTCATAAAAGGGATCATAAAGGATAACCCTGTTTTTGTGATGCTCTTAGGTATGTGCCCTGCTTTGGGTGTGACCTCATCAGCCTTTAATGGATTAGGAATGGGAATGGCAACTTTGTTTGTTCTATTAATGTCAAACATAGTGGTATCCATCATTAAAACTCAGATACCAAGTAAGGTGAGGATTCCAGCCTTTATTATTGTTATAGCATCGTTCGTAACGATTGTTGAAATGGTTCTGGAAGCGTTTATTCCATTTTTATATGAACAATTAGGAATATTCATTCCTTTGATCGTGGTAAACTGTTTAATATTAGGTCGTGCAGAAGCTTTTGCATCCAAAAACACCTTATGGTCTTCTATTTTAGATGCTTTGGGTATGGGAATTGGCTTTACCATTGCATTAACCTTACTAGGAGCAGTTAGAGAAATTTTAGGTAGTGGAAGCATTTTCGACTGGCGATTTGTAACTGAAGATGCCAGTACATTTATATTGTTTATTCTACCACCTGGCGCTTTTATTGCCTTGGCATATTTAACCCTATTGTTTAACAGAGCTACAACCAAAACAAACTGATCATGGAATATATTATTATACTTATAGCCGCTGTTTTTGTAAACAATATTGTGCTATCTCAGTTTTTGGGAATATGCCCATTTTTAGGTGTTTCTAATAAGGTTTCGACCTCTGTAGGTATGTCCGGAGCCGTTTTGTTTGTAATGACCATTGCAACTCTGGCAACTTATTTATTACATGAGTTTTTATTGGTTCCAATGGGTTTAGACTATTTACGAACTATCACTTTTATACTGGTGATAGCCTCTCTGGTACAAATGGTTGAGATTATGCTTAAAAAGGTGAGTCCACCACTCTATCAGGCTCTGGGTGTATTCTTACCGCTAATTACTACTAATTGTGCTGTTTTAGGTGTTGCTATTTTAGCTTTAGGTTTAGAGGCTACAAGCTTACTAAAAGCGGTTTTCTTTGCCATTGCTAACTCCATTGGATTTGCTTTGGCATTAATTGTTTTTGCCAGTATTCGCGAACAACTGGAATTAGCCGAGTTACCAAAAGGCATGCAAGGTGTACCTATAAATTTATTGGTAGCAGGCTTGTTGTCCTTAGCATTTTTAGGGTTTACAGGGTTGGTGTAAGGGCTTGATTTTAAAAGAAAAAACTACTAATTTAGTTTAACTGCTAATAAACAAATATTGAAATGTGTTTTATTGTATTATTGGCTGCAACTGGAAAAGAAACAAGTATATAGTTAGAGATGAAAACAAATATGTTATACCCAATATTTTGTGCATTTGCAGTTTCGTTCTTATTTATTAATTGCGGTAAAAAATTCACAACTGAAACTAAGGAAGACGTTATTACCGTATTCAATAAAAACGGAAGCACTTTAGGCTATCATGTCAATTCTGGAGTGAACATACTGACCGTTGACCGTTATGCATTTAAAGACCTTAATAAAAATGGCGAATTAGATGTTTATGAAGATTGGCGTAAGCCCGCTGGAGAAAGAGCGAAAAACTTAGCATCAAAAATGTCTGTTGAGGAAATAGCAGGTTTGATGCTGTATAGTGGCCATCAGTCAATACCTGCTGTTGGCAGAAGAGGTTCAACTTATGATGGAAAGCCTTACGAGGAAAGCGGAGCAGACCCAAGTGACCTTTCTGATGCTCAAAAGAAGTTCTTAACAGAGGATAACCTGAGGCATGTCTTAATCACAAGTGTTGAAAGTGCGGCTGTGTCCGCAAAGTGGAATAACAATGCTCAGGCACTTGTTGAAGGCATTGGTCTGGGCATTCCGGTAAACACAAGTTCAGATCCAAGGCACGGTAGTGACACCTACGCTGAATTCAATGAAGGAGCTGGTGGAGACATTTCGATGTGGCCCGGAACTTTAGGCATTGCAGCAGCATTCGATCCTGGTTTGATGAAACAATTCGGTGAAATTGCTTCCAAAGAATATCGGGCTTTAGGTATTGCGACAGCCTTATCCCCACAAATAGACCTCGCTACAGAACCCAGATGGAGTCGATTTGATGGCACTATGGGAGAGGACCCCGATTTAACCACTGATTTAGCAAGGGCTTATATTGATGGATTTCAATCTTCAGAAGACGGAGACTGGGGATTTGAAAGTGTAAATACGATGGTGAAACACTGGCCTGGTGGCGGACCAGAAGAAGGAGGTCGTGATGGACACTTTGGTTATGGTGCATATGCAGTCTATCCTGGAAAAAACATTGAAGCTCATTTACAACCCTTCACAGACGGTGCCTTTAAACTTAAAGGTCCTACAAAAATGGCATCTGCCGTAATGCCCTATTATACTATTTCAGACGGTGAAGGAGAAGCGGTTGCCAATGGGTTTAACAAATACTTGATTACCGATCTTTTACGAAATAAATATGGTTATGATGGTGTGCTATGCACTGATTGGCTCATAACAGGTGACGTTTCTTCTATAGATCGATTTCAAGGAAAACCATGGGGCGTTGAACATCTCAGCGTAGCCGAGCGTCACTATAAAGCAATAGAAGCTGGCATGGATCAATTTGGCGGTAATAACGACATGAAACCTGTGATAGCCTCATTTAACCTGGGTGTTAAAGAACATGGTGAAACATATATGCGTGAACGATTTGAAACCTCTGCCATTCGTTTATTGAAGAACATCTTCCGCATTGGACTATTCGAAAATCCTTATTTAGATATTGAAAAAACAAAAGCCATTGTAGGTAACCCTAAATTTATGAAAGCTGGTTTTGAGGCACAATTACGTTCAGTCGTTATGCTCAAAAATCAAGCAAGCGTACTCCCAGTCAAGGAGAAACAAAAAGTCTATGTCCCTGAGCGCTACATTGCACCAAGTACCAATTGGTTCGGGAATGTAACTCCTGAGAGGACAGAAATACCATTTAGTATGGCAGCTGTGGCACAATACTTTGAAGTAGTAGATAACCCGGAGGATGCTGACTTTGCACTGGTTGGTATTCAAAGTCCCGATGGAGGTGCAGGTTACGATGGTAGTGACCTGGAAAATGGAGGCAACGGTTACATACCAATAAGCTTACAATATACACCATATACGGCTTCGACAGCAAGAGAAGTCAGCTTGGCTGGGGGCAGTCCATTGGAAGATTTTACCAACAGAACTTACAAAGACAAAACTGTAAAAACTGTGAATAGTACGGACATGAATTTGGTGAATGACACCAAAAGAAAAATGGGTAAAAAACCTGTGATTGTGGTGGTGAAAGTATCAAAACCTATGATCTTCTCCGAAATTGAAAAGAGTGCATCTGCCATCCTGATACATATGGGAGTACAAGATCAGGCTTTAATGGAAATTATTTCTGGTGGGACAGAACCATCAGGGTTATTACCTTTCCAGATGCCAGCCAATATGCTGACAGTTGAAGAACAGTTTGAAGATGTACCCAGAGATATGACTGCCTATAGAGATTCAGAAGGTAATGCCTATGACTTTGCTTTTGGTCTTAATTGGAGTGGAGTTATTGAAGATGAAAGAGTTAAAAAATATAGGTGATTAAGATTTGGACAATAGCCGTATTCAAAAGATGATTGGCTTAGATTCCGTATTAAAAAGAGATTAAGTCAGTTTGCTAAAAATAGATGAGGCTTATTTGTTATCTGAAAATTTACGAGTTTATGGAAAATAACCTAATTAACATATAAATTTTGGAGAGCAGTTTTGTCTAATAAGTCAAAGAAGGAAAATTGCCACTCGCTCTCTAGGTTTTTTATCAAGTTGTTAAAAGAAACACTTAATTAAAATCAGCAGGACATGAAATATTCTAATTATTATTCAAACTTTATATTTTCCGTCTTTTTTTTGTTGTCTCTAGTAAGCTATTCTCAAATTAAAAAGCAAACAGACACCTCTTTTGGTAGCTCAAAAGAAGTAGCAAGAGAGATCATGGTAAATGCCAATACTTGTGCATTGATAACCGTAGATTCTTTAAATCGGCCACGAGTTCGCATGATGGGAACTTTACAGCCGGATGAAGATTTTACGGTTTGGTTTGGAACCAACCCAAACAGCAGAAAAGTTGCACAAATACAACAAAATCCGGAAGTGACCTTATACTACATTGAAGAAGGGAATTCAGGCTACGTCATGTTACAAGGCACAGCTCAATTGGTAAACAACACCAAGGAAAAGGAAATCCACTGGAAAGACGACTGGAAACCATTCTATCCAAATTACCCGGAAGATTACCTATTAATTAAAGTAACGCCTAACTGGATGGAGGTGGTTAGTTACAAACATAATATTGTAAGCGAATCCAAAACCTGGGAACCACAAAAAATAGTTTTTGATTGAATTAATGGTTGAACATCAATAAAAAAGGCGCCTTAAAAAGCGCCTTTTTTAATTAATATTTTAACATTCTACCCTTTGGATAAAATTTCCTTGACTTCGTTACGCACTAAAGCATATCCTGTGGAATTAAAATTATCATCTGCTATTTCCTGAAACATTGCCATAGCTTTGTCTTTATTCCCTGCTTCATGATTTGCCTTTGCAATCCAATATTTATTATATACATCATCTTGATCTAAGGATGCCATATATTGTAAAGCTTCATTATAATTGCCTTGTTTAAAATTCACAAATGCATGAATTTGATTAAAAGGTCTTAATTTCAGAGGGTCATCTAATGGCTCCACAATCATTTTTATTTCTTCGGCCTTAGCCGCTGCATCAGCAAAATTCCCTTCCACGGCTGAAGTAAACGCTTCCCATTGAAGAAGATTCACTTTTTGATTTCTTGCAATAGATTCTGAGCCTACATCAGCAACAAGACTTTCAGACAACGGCTTCATTCTTTCCACTTGTTTTTTCAGAAGATCAGCATCTCCATAATGCATGGCAATTGATGCGCAATTGGACGTACAGGTCATTTTAGTGCTGGTCTTTATGCTTTCTGGAATATCCATAGACTGAACTTTCCCTGCAAAATCCTCGAAAAAAGCTAAGGTTTTAGCATAATCACCTTCATACAGATAAGTTAATGCTTCAAAATTGAATGAACCTATTCCAAATTCGCTCACTGCCCTCGCATCCTGGTAATTTTTTCGGGCCTCATCAAAATTTCCCAGAAAAGTGTTGGCATGACCCGCTTTAGAGAAAGCCACGTCATCCTTAGGATCAAGTTCTGCTGCTTTAAGATAGCTCGCTAATGCTTTTTCAAGATCTTTTTGTGCTCGATAACAATCACCAAGATTTATATGTGTTTTGGAATTATCCGGATACATATCCACCACCTTCGCCATATATTTTTCTGCTTTTGCAAAATCTTTGGGAGCAACAAATAAGTAAGAGGTTCCCAAACCATTAATGGCAGGAATAAAATCAGGATTAAGCTCTAAAGCTTTGCTTAATAATTCCCTTGCTTTTTCTGTTTGATCCATACCTTGATAGGTTGCTGCCATATTAGCAAGTGCTCTTGCCGAATTTGGAAATTTTTCGGTCAATTTTTTATCAATTTCCAGCACTTCTGAAGTATTTCTATTGATATTTGCTTCAAGTTGATCAATCTGCATTTTCTCCGCCTCATTAGCCTTATCCTTCATGGCTAATAGCTTTTGTCTGTTATCACCAAATTCTTTCCATGAAGTACTATTAAATGTTCTATACATTTGTGCACTTACAAAATTCGGATCTAACTCCAAGGCTTTGTCAAATAAATCACGTGCCATTCTGGCCTGTCCAAGATCTGCGGCCTCAAGACCTGAGACAAATGCCGCCATAGCTTCCTCTGAACTTGTACTTACAGGTAGTTCAGTTTCGGGATAAAGGTTTTCTACGGATTTAGGAGCTTCCTTACAAGTCATGAATAGCAACAGGAAAACTGGTACTATTATTTTGAATAGTTTTAATTGGTTAG
>CBDUIO010000054.1:0-12008 GCA_965367355.1 uncultured Flavobacteriaceae bacterium | reverse complement strand
ATCAATAATATGTACTTAATGCCTTTATGCATGACCCGTTTTTAATCTTGAAAACCTGTTGACCCAAAACATCCACAAAATAAATACCATCCCATATATAATTGCGGGAAAAATAACAACATGTAATATTTCCCTTCTCCAGGGATAGTGAAACAAACCTACTGAAAGTATCGCAATTCGTATTATATTGACCACATAAATTAAGGTGCTTCCTGCTAAAATGTAAAACAGAGTCGTTTTAAAATTACTCGCAAAGGAGATAATAAATGAAATAAATAATATAATTACGCTTATTGAATTACAGCCTTCTACTACTCTGGCAACATACTTACCACGAATGATAATTTTCATGGTAGGCTCATCTGCATGAGGTTCAATGACCGTTTCATATCCAAAAGTATTTAGCAGGTCCTGACTTTGTTTAGCAACCGTATGAGATAGATAATCCGGGTAGTATTTAGAACCATCAGAAAGATCCAGATATAATTTATAGGCCAATGAAAGCACAAAATATACCGATATAAAAGTTAAAATAAACCTTACAACGGGCTTATATTTTTTAAGTAGTTCCAGCACTCAAATATGTTTGTATAGCAGCACAAGTTATGTAAATAAATATATTTTTTTGATGTTTTTGAATACATTTACTAAAAAATTTCAACTTTATGACCTTTACTCAATTAAAGCCACTTGTTTTAGAAATACTTTCAGAAAAATCTTCTGTAAATATCAGATTATTAAGAATTTGTCAGCTTTTGGAACGTGAAATAGATCATTATAACTGGGTTGGATTCTATTTTAAAAACGGTGATAAAAATGAATTGAAATTAGGGCCGTATGTTGGTGCGCCTACAGATCATACCATAATTCCTTTTGGTAAGGGAATTTGCGGTCAGGTTGCAATAAGCAATAAAAATTTTGTAGTACCTGACGTTTCTGCGCAAGATAACTATATCGCTTGCAGCATAACTGTAAAAGCAGAAATTGTAATACCCATATTTGTTAAAGGAAAAAATATTGGGCAAATAGATATTGACTCGAATACGCCTGATCCCTTCACAGATGAAGATGAACGCTTTTTAGAATTTGTTTGCGAGCAGGTTTCCAGGATCTTATAATATTACATTCCGGTTCTAATGGCTTCAACGGGATCCAATCTTGATGCCGACAAAGCCGGTAATATCCCTGCAATAAGCCCTATTATTGAGGAAACAACAAACCCGATTACCATATTCTTAAAGGACAATATGAATTCAAAATCACCTGTTATTTGAGATAATCCTATGGTTGCGATCCAAACTAAAAATAATCCAACCAGACCACCTATTACAGCCAATATAACGGCTTCAAATAAGAATTGGAACAGGATAAATCTGTTTTTAGCACCAAGTGACTTTTGTATCCCGATCAAATTGGTTCGTTCTTTGACACTAACAAACATGATATTAGCAATCCCAAAGCCACCAACCAAAAGTGAAAATCCGCTAATCACCCATCCAAAAAGATTCATTTGACCTGTTATATTATCAATAAAATCTGTAAACCCCTGTAACTGGTTCACAAAAAAATCTGTTACTTCATCCTGCTTAAGCCCTCTATAAGTTCTGAGCCTTTGGGTTATCATAGCATTGAATTCTGCCAGATCAATCCCACTTTCCGGTTTTACAATAATTGCCGGAAATGCAAATCGGTTATTTTCTCCATATATGCGCCTGACAAAATTTACGGGTAAAAACACGGCTGTGTCCTTTGAATTGCCAAAAAGCCCTGAACCTTCTTTCTTTAAAACGCCTATCACATTAAATTTTCTTCCATATAATCTTACTTCCTTACCAATAGGATTGAAATTATCAAACAGACTTTTAGCAACTTCATCACCAAGTACAACAACCGGTACACCGGAATTTGATTCAGATTCATTAAAAAACCTTCCTTGTGCTATTTGTAAACTTTCTATGTCATAATACTCATCAGTTACGGCACCAATTTCAACATTTGTTATAGATTTTTCCTGATACTTTACCGTTTCTGGAGATACATTCAATGTAAAAGATGCTGCTGCAACATTTGGAATCTTGTTTGCAATGAATTGATACTCTTCAAAGGTTACATCCGGGAATTGTTCACGTTTCCATTGCGGAATTGTTGAAGGTCCAAATGAAAATCGCATGATGTAAAGTGTGCTGTTGTCTAATGAGCTGATACTTCCTTTAATTTCCTCCTTTAATGAGTCTACGGCAGCCAACACAGCAATTATTGAAAAGATGCCTATTGTTACTCCAAGTAAAGACAAAAAAGTTCGTAACTTATTGTTAACCAATGCACTAATCGCAAAGTTAAAACTTTCTTTTACTAATCTTAGGTAAAATAACATACGGTTAAAGTTATTAATTTACATTCCGGTTCTTATGGCTTCAACAGGATCTAACCTTGAAGCGGAAATAGCTGGAATTACTCCAGATAACAATCCGATTAAAGTTGACAATGAAAACCCTAAAAATATATTAAATCCTGATAAAACAAACTCAAAATCATCAACAATTTTTGAAAGGCCTACAATTATTATCCAGACAAGAAGGAGACCAACTAAACCACCGACTATTGCTAAAATTATCGCTTCAAATAAAAATTGAAAAAGGATGAATCTGTTTTTTGCTCCGAGTGATTTTTGAATTCCTATTAAGTTGGTTCTCTCCTTTACACTTACAAACATAATATTTGCGATCCCAAATCCGCCAACCAATAAAGAAAAACCACTAATGACCCATCCAATTGTATTCATAAACCCTATTATGCCATCAATAAAATCGGTCAATCCTGTTAATATATTTACAAAAAAATTGTCACTTGCATCAGCCTTCATGCCTCTCCTGATTCTTAGCTTTTGAGATATTTCCGACTTTAAACCTGCCAAATCTACTCCGCTTTTCGGTTTTATTATAATAACATGATTCATTCTTTCATCATTATCTCCATATCGATTTCTCAAATAGTTTGCGGGAATAAACACAGAAATATCATTACTGTCACCTAAAAACCCGGAACCTTGCTTGTTTACCACCCCAATAACAGTAAATCGCTGACCGTACAAACGAACGTGTTTACCAATTGGTTCACTTTCACCAAAAAGTGACCTCGCAATTTCATCACCTATTACGGCAAGCGGTGTTCCTGAATTTGACTCTGATTCATTATAAAAACGTCCTTTTGAAAATTTCAACACTTGAATGTCTGAAAATTCTTTTGAAACAGGCACAACATTCACGTTACTAACGGAATTTGATTCAAATTTTATACTTTCCCTATTAACGAACAATTGGTATGCAACATGTTCGGCATCGGGAAGTGATTCCTTTAAATATTTAAACTCATCATATGAAACCTCAGGGAAATTCTGTCTCTTCCAACGAGGCACATCTGTTGGTCCAAAAGAAAATTTAGCCAGATACATGGTATTTTTATCTAATCCACTCAATTGATCTTTAATTTGCCTGTCCAATGAATCTACTGCGGCTAAAACAGCAATTATGGAAAAAATTCCGACAGTGACACCTAATAAGGACAAAAAGGTTCTTAGTTTATTATTCCGTAGTGCATTTATAGCAAAATAAAAGCTTTCTTTAATTAAACGTAAGTATAAAAACATGCCCTTTCAGTTGGAATAAAGATAAGACGTTTTTTATTAACAATTGTTACAAAAAAACTCTTACTGTAGCTTAAATAAACTACTTAATTTAAAGGTAAATATGTAATTTTGGGACAAATTAAAATTGCAACTTTTTAATCAAGAAATAAATTAGCATGAGTCACAACAAAACCATCAAATCGGCATTAATTTCTGTGTACAGTAAAGAAGGCCTGGAGCCTATCATACATGAATTGGATAAACTAAATGTCACTATATACTCCACAGGAGGCACACAAAAATTCATTAACGATCTTGGTGTAGAAGTCACTCCGGTTGAAGAGGTTACATCGTATCCGTCAATTCTAGGTGGCCGTGTAAAGACGCTCCATCCAAAGGTGTTTGGGGGTATTTTAAATCGTCAGAATAATGATAAGGATATTGCAGAACTTGAAGCCTATGAAATCCCGCAAATTGATCTGGTTATTGTTGATCTGTATCCATTTGAAAAAACAGTAGCTTCCGGAGCAAATCATGAAGACATCATAGAAAAAATAGATATTGGTGGTATCTCGTTAATAAGAGCTGCCGCAAAAAATTACAGAGACGTCATTTGCGTTTCAACTGTTGAAGATTATCCTGAATTATTGAAATTAATTAAAGAAGGCGAAGGACGCTTAAGTGAAAAAGATAGAAAGCAATTTGCTGCGAAAGCATTTAATGTCTCTTCACATTACGACACGGCCATTTTTAATTATTTCAATAAAGACCATGACATAGCGTCTTTAAAAATTAGTGAAACTCATGGAAAGGTTTTGCGCTATGGTGAGAATCCACATCAAAAGGGTTTTTTCTTTGGTGATTTTGATGCTATGTTTACCAAATTACACGGAAAGGAACTTAGTTATAATAATTTACTGGATGTTGATGCCGCTGTAAACCTAATGAATGAATTCAAAAGTGAAGAACCTACGTTTGCCATATTAAAACATAATAATGCCTGCGGATTTGCAACAAGACCTACGCTTCATCAGGCGTATACTGATGCCCTTGCAGGTGATCCTGTATCGGCATTTGGTGGTATATTAATCAGTAATACAGAAATTGATAAAGCAACTGCTAATGAGATTCATAAGTTATTCTGTGAAGTCGTCATTGCTCCTTCCTATTCGGATGAAGCTTTGGAAGTTTTAAAAGGTAAAAAAAACAGAATTATATTGATTTTAAAAGATGTGGAATTACCGGCAACTATTGTTAGAACTTGCCTAAATGGTGCTTTGGTCCAGGATAGAGATCACAAAACAGACTCAGTAAAAGAATTGAGCTATGTAACAAAATCAAAGCCCTCAAAAACAGAATTGGAAGACCTTATCTTTGCATCAAAAATTTGCAAGCATACTAAATCAAATACTATCGTTCTGGTTAAAAACAAACAATTATGTGCCAGTGGAACCGGACAAACCAGTCGTGTTGATGCTTTAAACCAATCCATCCATAAAGCACAATCCTTTAATTTTGATCTTAAAGGCGCTGTTATGGCGAGTGATGCCTTTTTTCCGTTTCCTGATTGTGTTGAGATAGCCAATAAAGCAGGTATCAAAGCCGTTATACAACCTGGTGGTTCGATTAAAGATCAATTAAGTATTGATTATTGTAACGAAAATGACCTTGCAATGGTATTTACAGGAACACGTCATTTTAAGCATTAATTTTATTACTTTTACCACATTAAAAATAACCTCAATAATCAGGCATAAAAAATATGGGATTTTTTGATTTCCTAACAGAAGATATTGCAATAGACCTTGGTACGGCAAATACGCTGATCATTCATAACGACAAAGTAGTTGTAGACAGTCCTTCTATTGTAGCTCGCGATAGAATTACGGGTAAAATAATTGCAGTTGGTAAAGAAGCCAGCATGATGCAGGGCAAAACTCATGAAAACATTAAAACAATCAGACCATTAAAAGATGGTGTGATCGCAGATTTTGATGCTTCAGAGCAAATGATAAACATGTTCATCAAGAATATTCCGGCCTTAAAAAAGAAATTCTTTACGCCTGCTCTTCGTATGGTTATTTGTATCCCTTCCGGAATTACAGAGGTTGAAATGAGAGCGGTAAGAGAAAGTGCAGAACGAGTTAATGGAAAGGAAGTCTATCTTATTCATGAGCCTATGGCTGCTGCTATTGGTATTGGTGTGGATATCATGCAACCTAAAGGAAACATGATCGTTGATATAGGTGGAGGTACTACAGAAATTGCTGTGATTGCGCTTGGTGGAATCGTTTGTGATAAATCTGTAAAGGTTGCCGGTGACGTTTTTACAAATGACATCGTTTATTACATGAGAACACAGCATAATCTGTATGTTGGAGAACGAACAGCAGAAAAAATTAAAATACAAATAGGTGCTGCTACAGAGGATTTGGAATTACCTCCGGAAGATATGAGCGTACAGGGTAGAGACCTCCTTACCGGAAAACCTAAACAGGTTCAGATTTCATTTAGAGAGATTGCAAAAGCACTGGATAAATCGATTTTAAGGATAGAAGATGCTGTCATGGAAACACTGTCTCAAACACCTCCCGAATTAGCTGCTGACATCTACAATACAGGTATTTATTTAGCTGGAGGCGGCTCTATGTTAAGAGGTCTGGATAAACGTTTGTCGCAAAAAACAGATCTTCCTGTTTATATTGCTGAGGATCCGTTAAGAGCAGTTGTAAGAGGAACCGGTATAACTTTAAAAAATTTAGTCAAATATAAGAGCGTTTTGATTAAATAGAATTTGAATAATGCAACAAATAATTAATTTTATACTTAGAAACAAGAATTTTCTATTGTTTCTGTTGCTGTTCATCATATCCCTGTTTCTTACCATCCAATCTCACTCTTATCACAAAAGTAAATTCATTGGTTCCGCTAATTTTTTAAGTGGTGGTATTTATAATTCCGCTCACAATATTTCGCAATATTTCAATTTAAAAAAGGAAAATCAAATATTAATAGAAGAAAACAATCATTTAAGGAATATAGTGTTCAATCAAAATAATGTCGATTTGGATTCCGTGGCTATTGATACTTCTGATTTCTCGAATGGATATAAGTTTATTTCTGCCTCAATAATTAAAAACAGTTATTCCAGCAGTAACAATTCTTTGTTGATAGATAAAGGTGAAAAAAATGGAATTAAAGAGGATTTTGGTGTCATAACTTCTAAAGGAATTATTGGAATTATTGATAATACATCTAACAGTTATTCTAGAGTTGTTTCAATATTGAATACGAAAAGCAGGATCAATGCTCAGTTAAAGAAAACAGATCATTTTGGAACGCTAATGTGGGACGGTAATTCTCCGGAAATCGTTCAATTGATGGATGTTCCAAAAATTGCTCCTGTACAAATTGGTGATACAATAATGACGGGTGGTCGATCTACAATTTTTCCAAAAGGCATCCTTATAGGTCAGGTCATATCGTTTGAATTGGATAACGCTGAAGATTTTTATGAAATATCTGTGAATCTATTTAATGACATGACCAATATAGGACATGTTTACATTGTAGAAAATTTAAGGGCAGACGAGATTTTAAATCTGGAAAACACATATGAATAGTGTAATAGCGACAAATACAGTTAGGTTTATTGCACTTGTTTTGGTACAGGTATTGGTTCTAAATCACATTAATTTCCTGGGCTATATCAATCCGTATATATACATTTTATTCATCATTTTATATCCTGTAAAAAATAACAGAACTCTATTTATTTTCTTATCTTTTTTACTCGGTCTGAGTGTCGATATTTTTTCTGATTCCGGAGGCGTTCATGCTGCTGCCAGTGTTACATTAGCCTTTATGAGACCTGGATTTTTGAAATGGATTTTTGGCGCATTATATGAGAACCAAACCGTTAAATTCAGCAATATTGATTTCGCTCAAAAACTATCCTATTTCGCTTTAATGTCCTTTTTTCATCATTTTAT
Source organism: uncultured Flavobacteriaceae bacterium (assembly GCA_965367355.1). GTDB lineage: Bacteria > Bacteroidota > Bacteroidia > Flavobacteriales > Flavobacteriaceae > Site-B1. The sequence continues at coordinate 4,391 of CBDUIO010000054.1, read as the reverse complement.
AATGTTTGCTTTAGAAATATTTAACTTCTCAAAAATAATTTTAATAGCCCAAAAAACGTTATACTCAGGTATATTTACTATTATACTTTGTATTTTAGTAACTATTATTTTCACGAGAAAAAGTACATGAGACAATTTTTACTTTACTTTTCCATTCTTGCAGTGGGTGTTATTTTTATGGCAAGATTATTTTACCTGCAGGTTTATAACGCACCTACAGAAAATCTGTATGAAGATAATGCCATAAGAAAAGTATTTGATTATCCTAAACGCGGTTATGTATATGACAGAAATGGGGTCTTACTGGTTGCAAACCAACCATCTTATGATGTCATGGTAATTCCAAGAGAAGTAGAGCCTTTAGATACAATTGAATTCTGTTCGCTTTTAAAAATTAACAAAGACGACTTCATTAGAAAATATAACAGAGCTTATCACTATTCACCCAGATTACCTTCAGTTTTTGTATCTCATCTATCAAAAGAAGATTACGCATATCTTCAGGAAAAAATGAGGAAATTTGATGGATTCTATATTCAGAAACGATCACTAAGGGATTACCAAACCACTATTGGGGCTAATGTTTTGGGTTATATTGCAGAAGCCAATCAGACTACGATACGAAAGAATCCGTATTACAAAATGGGAGATTTAATTGGCAAGCAAGGAATCGAATTTTCCTATGAGGATATCCTTAGAGGTGTTAAAGGTGTTAAGTTCATACAAAAAGACAGATTTAACAGAGATATAGGCCCTTATAAAGATGGTAAGTTCGATACGATACCTCAGAAAGGAAAAGACATAACTACAACTATTGATGCTAAATTACAGGAGTACGGAGAAAAATTGATGGTCAATAAACGAGGAGGAATAATTGCGATAGAGCCCGGAACAGGTGAAATACTTACCATGGTCACTGCACCAAATTATAATCCAAATTTGTTGGTAGGCAGAGTGCGATCCAGAAATTTCACAAAATTATACAACGACACCATAAATAAACCTTTGTTTGACAGAGGTCTGCAGGCCATGTACGAACCCGGCTCCCCATTTAAAACAATAAACGCCTTAATAGCATTACAAGAGAATGTGATTGATCTAGATGAACAGATCACATGCTATCGCGGTTTTAAATATGGCGATCGATTCATGGGTTGTCATTGCAATTATGGAACTAAAAATGCAATGATACGAGGTATACAGGAGTCCTGTAATGCTTATTTTGCAACAGTATATAAGAGAATTATAGATAAATTTGACACGCCTGCACAGGGTATGGATACCTGGAATAAACATGTATCTAGTTTTGGCCTGGGCAATTATTTGGGTTACGACCTGTCTGTAGGACAACCGGGGAAAATTCCAAGCTCTGAAACCTACGATAAAATGTATGGCAAAAACCGTTGGTATTCTACTTTTACCATCTCAAATGCCATTGGGCAAGGAGAAGTGCTTGCAACACCAATACAATTGGCCAATATGACTGCCGCCATTGCCAATAGAGGTTATTTTTATACGCCTCACATTATTAAAGAAATAGAGGGTGAGGAATTGGATAAAAACTATACAATTCCTAAAATTACCACTATAGATTCCAAAAATTTTGAGCCTGTAATCGAAGGAATGAATTTAGTGTACAAAAAAGGAACGGCAAAATATATTCAAATTCCGGGAATAGATATCTGTGGAAAAACAGGAACCGCAGAGAATTTCACTAAAATAAATGGTGTTACTACTCAAATGACAGACCATTCCATTTTTATCGCTTTCGCACCAAAAGACGACCCAAAAATTGCAATAGCTGTCTATGTAGAAAATGGATACTGGGGAAGTCGGTGGGCAGGACGAATAGCCGGATTGATGATAGAAAAATATCTAAAAGGAAAAATTACCAGAACTGATATGGAGAATTATGTACTGAACGGTAGTCTGGAAGAAGAGTATGCCAAACCATATTCCGGAAAATCCTTTTATATAAACGATGGAAGCACCTTCCAGGAAATAGCTTTACCTGAAGATGAGGCAAACTGATAGAAGTTTTAAATTTGATTGGATAACAATACTAATATTCTTAGCACTTGTTACCTTCGGTTGGTTTAATATTTATTCGGCTTCATCTGGTATAGAATCTACAAGTTACTTTGATCTGGACCAGCCTTATGGAAAGCAATTATTATTTATAGTTTTAACAGCTGTTTTAATAATCATCATTCTTTCATTAGAAGCGAAATTCTATGAGCGCTTCTCAAGTGTTATTTATATTCTATCCTTAATTTCATTACTAGGCCTTTTTATATTTGGTAAAACGGTATCCGGAGCGACTTCATGGTACGGAATTGGAGGAATGACCATACAGCCCAGTGAATTTGCAAAAGCAGCAACGGCTCTGGCAGTCGCTAAATATATAAGCGATATGCAAACTAATATAAAGGTTTTTAAGGACCAGATCAGACTTTTTATAATCATTGCTATTCCTGCTATTTTAATATTACTTCAAAATGACACCGGCAGTACGGTAGTTTACGGCTCTTTTTTCTTTGTGTTATTTAGAGAAGGACTTCCCAGATTTTATCTTTATTTGGGCGCATTGTTTCTGATCGTAGCCGTATTAACATTGAAATTTGGAGTTATTTTAACCCTGATAGTATCCATATTTTTGATTTCAATTGTTTATCTCTATTTCATTAAGCCAAAAAAAAGGAACAAAATACTTACTATTATTACTTTATCTGTTTTTGTCCTTGGCTTTTCCCTACTGGTAAATTATGTGTATCAAAATCAATTACCTTCTCACCAAAAAGAAAGAATAAGTCTATGGCTTCGATTGGAGAAAGATCCTGATAAATTGGAGCGAATGAAAAAAACATATGCTTACAATTTATTGGAATCTGAAAAGGCAATTAGTTCCGGTGGATTGTGGGGAAAAGGGTTTCAGGAAGGCACGCGTACAACAGGTAAATTTGTACCCGAACAGCACACAGATTATATTTTTACAACAGTTGGTGAGGAATGGGGTTTTATAGGCACTATAAGTGTTGTGGTGCTTTTTGTACTGTTGCTACTGCGCATTGTTCATCTGGCAGAATTACAAAAAAATCAATTTAGTAGAGTTTACGGTTATGGTGTGGCTTCCATAATATTTTTTCATTTCTTTATCAATATTGGGATGGTCATGGGCCTTATCCCTACCATTGGTATTCCTCTCCCGTTTTTTAGCTATGGCGGATCCGGACTTTGGGGATTCAGTATTTTACTTTTTATTTTTATTAAACTGGATTCAAACCGAATCAATGAATGGTAAAATGGAATTAAAAAGACCGTTTAATATCAAGTTTTAACATCCAGCGCATCCCTTAAAGCATTGCCTATTAGCATAAAAGCCATTACTAAACTCATTATGCATAAGCCCGGAATGACTGCTAAATATGGCTTACCCAGAATAATATAGTTATAATGGTCCTTTATCATAGCGCCCCAACTCGCCATTGGTGGTTGTGCCCCTATACCTAAAAAGCTCAAGCCACTTTCAATTAAAATGGCAGCAGCAAAATTAGCAGCAGAAATGACTATTATTGGTGCCATAATGTTTGGCAAGATATGTTTTAATATGATACGGAAATCTGTGTAACCTAAAGCTCTGGCTGCAGTGATATATTGCATTTCTTTTACACTAATAATCTGCCCTCTTACTACTCTGGCTACCTCTACCCACATAGTTAATCCAACTGCAATAAAAACCTGCCAAAACCCTTTACCAAGTGCTAATGTAATTGCAATGACTAACAATAATGTTGGAATAGACCATGTCACATTAATGATCCACATAATTATGGCATCTGCCTTCCCACCAAAATAACCGGCAATACTTCCCATAAAAATTCCAATAACCAAGGAAATGAATACGGCTACAAATCCAATAAAAAAGGAAATTCGTGCACCTGCCAATATTCTGCTTAATAGATCCCTGCCATAATTATCCGTACCCAAAAAAAATGTCTTTTCTTTTATATAATTATTGATTGGAGCTCCTTTTAAAAAATCGGTGTTTATGGTCTTGGTCATTCCTTGTAATCCATCTGAAGCATATTCGGTATAGATCAAAGAACTATCAGTTAATTTATAATCTAAAATGGGTATTTCGGTATTCGGATTTTTTATTCCAAAAAACACTTTGTTAAACCAGCTTTGGGAATTTGACTCATGTATTTGTGGAATGGTCAATATTTTTACCTTAAATCCGGGTTTTTTGGAATGAATGGATAAATGCATCTGGTTAGCATTCTGAGAATTATCAGGGGCAATGGTATAAGCAAAAACGGATATTAATCCAACGAATACAATAAACCAAAAACTAAAAACGCCCCAAAAGTTTTTTTTAAACTTTTGAAGCG
>CBDUIO010000053.1:0-12035 GCA_965367355.1 uncultured Flavobacteriaceae bacterium | reverse complement strand
AACAAACATGCTAATGAAGTTTATATAACGCAAATCATTGCTTTTTATTTGTACATTACTTTTTTAACCGCCTTAACAACATCGTTGCTGTTTGGCAACCATTCTGCAAGTAAAACCGGTGAATATGGAGCAGGAGTATCAGCGGTATTAATTTTAACGATTGGAGCATCCAGATAATCAAAAGCATTTGCCTGTACTTGATAAGTAATTTCTGTTGCAACGTTTCCAAAAGGCCAGGCTTCTTCAAGAATGACTAACCTGTTCGTTTTCTTTACAGATTTAAATATAGCATCATGATCCATTGGACGAACGGTTCGTAGATCTATTATTTCACATGAAATTCCTTCCTTCGCCAATTCATCAGCAGCTTTATAAGCTTCTTTGATAATTTTTCCAAAAGAAACAATCGTCACATCTGTACCTTCTCTTTTTATTTCCGCTACACCAATTGGAATCGTATATTCACCTTCAGGAACCTCTCCTTTATCACCATACATTTGTTCGCTTTCCATAAAAATAACAGGATCGTCATCACGAATCGCTGATTTTAAAAGTCCCTTCGCGTCGTAAGGATTAGAAGGCACTACAACTTTCAATCCCGGAGTGTTAGCAAACCAGCTTTCAAAAGCCTGAGAGTGAGTGGCTGCCAATTGCCCGGCTGAACCCGTAGGACCTCTGAATACTATTGGGCACTTAAATTGTCCACCAGACATTTGCCTTATCTTGGCTGCGTTATTTATTATCTGATCTATTCCAACCAAGGAAAAATTAAAGGTCATATATTCTACTATAGGTCTATTACCGGTCATCGTTGAACCAACAGCAATACCCGCAAAACCCAGTTCTGCAATTGGAGTATCTATTACTCGCTTTGGACCGAATTCATCCAACATTCCTTTTGAAGCTTTGTATGCACCATTATATTCTGCAACTTCTTCACCCATTAAATAAACGCTTTCATCCCTGCGCATTTCTTCGCTCATAGCCTCGCAAATTGCTTCTCTAAATTGAATAGTCTTCATTTATGTTAATTTTTATGAAATGCAAAAATAACAATAATATAAGAACTTACTTAAAAAGAATTAATTAAAATTTATTATGCATGCATAGGAAATTTGGATTAAATTAATTATCTTCGTGAACTTAAAATTCAATACATTTATTCAAGATTAAAACTGACTTTTTACAGTCAAAACATTAAAGGAAAAAACTAGAAAAAAATGAAAATATTAGTTTGTATTAGTCATGTTCCTGACACTACATCCAAGATCAATTTCTCTGAGGGAGATACAAAATTTGATGCTTCTGGTGTGCAATTTGTAATAAACCCTAATGATGAATTTGGGCTGACCAGAGCTATGTGGTTCAAGGAAAAACAAGGTGCAACTGTCGATGTTGTCAATGTAGGAACTTCTGAAACTGAACCTACATTGCGCAAAGCTTTAGCTATTGGTGCAGATTCGGCTATCAGAGTTAATACGCCTGCAACAGATGGGTTTTCTGTAGCAAAACAATTGGCAAAAGTTGTAAAAGACGGAAATTATGATCTTGTAATTGCGGGACGTGAATCCATTGATTACAATGGCGGAATGGTTCCGGGAATGATTGCGGCAATGACCAATTCCAGTTTTGTGACCAATTGCATCGGTCTTGAGATTGAAGGCGATACAGCCACAGTTTCAAGAGAGATTGATGGCGGAAAAGAAATTCTTAATGCAAAACTGCCATTAGTCATTGGAGGACAAAAAGGATTGGTAGAGGAAAGCGACCTTAGAATACCTAATATGCGCGGTATTATGATGGCACGTCAAAAACCTTTAACTGTTTTGGAACCTGTTGAAGCTAATCCGGAAACAAGTACGGTGAAGTTTGAAAAACCAGCAGCCAAAGGTGCCATTAAATTAATTAGTGCCGACAATATAAGTGAACTAATAGACTTGCTTCATAATGAAGCCAAGGTAATTTAATCTGTGATTGAATCCTTCTGAATTTATGTCAGAACTTTTAAACTAAAAAAATATTTAAACAGATCCTGAAACAATACCGATCCCGTTATCGGGATTATCAAAACAGGATAAAATAAGTAAAATTTATGTCAGTCTTAGTATATACAGAATCAGATCAAGGAAAATTCAAAAAAGTCGCTTTAGAAGTTGCTTCCTATGCTAAAGCTATAGCCAATCTGTTGGGTACAACCACAACGGCAATAACCATCAATGCCGGTGATACTTCAGAATTAGGAAAATATGGTATTGATAAAGTTCTTAAAGTATCCAGCCCAAAATTAGATGAATTTAATGCCGGGATTTATGCCAATATCATAAAACAGGCAGCTGAGAAAGAAGGAACAAAGATAGTAGTGGTAAGTTCAAGCATAAATAGCAAATATTTGTCTTCAATAATAGCAGTTGAATTAAACGCAGGATTGGTTTCAAATGTTGTTGCTTTACCAATAACTACAAGCCCATTTACAGTTAAAAGAACAGCTTTCACGAATAAAGCATTTGAACATTGCCAAATTAATACAGATGTTAAGATCGTTGCCCTGTCATCAAATGCATTTGGATTGGTTGAAAGTACAGCATCTGCAGTTGAAGAGGATTTTTCACCTACAATTGCTGTTTCTAATGTTACCGTAAAATCTGTTGATAGGGCCACAGATAAAGTAACTATTGCAGATGCGGATATTGTGGTTTCAGCGGGAAGAGGATTAAAAGGTCCGGAAAATTGGGGAATGATTGAAGAATTAGCAACAGTATTGGGAGCGGCAACTGCCTGTTCCAAGCCGGTTTCAGATTTAGGCTGGAGACCACATAGTGAACACGTTGGACAAACAGGTAAACCTGTTGCCTGTAGTTTGTATATAGCAATTGGAATTTCAGGTGCTATTCAACATTTAGCGGGTGTAAGTGCATCTAAAGTTAAAGTTGTCATAAATACTGACCCTGAGGCTCCTTTCTTTAAAGCAGCTGATTACGGAATAGTTGGTGATGCCTTTGAAGTGGTTCCCAAACTAACAGAAAAATTAAAGGAATTTAAACTTCAAAACGCATAATTTTTTATAAATTGTACTTATGATAGTAAGGCTGTTATGCTTATTTATCAATTTTTATATATCAATTATCATATTGAATTAATTTAATTTTATTGAAATAAAAATTTGAATTAATTTAATTTGGGTTTGGTAAATTGATAAAATAAACAGTCTTTTGTAGGTAAATTATGAGTTTAGTAAGGCTTAATATAAAAGGAATATCTTATAGTCAAACACAAAATGGTGCATATGCGCTCATTTTGAATGAAGTTGATGGTGACCGAAAATTACCTATAGTCATTGGAGCATTTGAAGCACAATCCATTGCAATTGCACTTGAAAAAGAAATAAGACCTCCCCGACCTTTAACTCATGATCTCTTTAAGAATTTTGCCGATAGGTTTGATATTGTCGTCAAGCAGGTAATTATTCACAAATTAGTCGACGGTGTTTTTTACTCTAGTTTAATTTGTGAACGAGATAAAATTGAGGAGATCATAGATGCGCGAACAAGCGATGCTATTGCTCTGGCATTACGTTTTCAAGCTCCTATCTTTACTTACAAAAATATCCTTGACAAAGCAGGTATATATCTAAAAGTGAATCCTACTAAAGACGAAGAAACAGCTGAGGATGGTATTTTAGTAGATGAATTAATTGTTGATGAACCTTCAACAGATAAACCTAAAGTTAACTATACAAATAAAAGTCTGAAGGAACTCCATAAATTACTTGAAACAGCCGTTTTAAATGAAGATTATGAGACCGCTGCAAAAATTCGGGATGAGATCTCGAAACGATAACATCCATTCAATATGAATAAAAATATATTAGCTATTGCAGCTATTTTTTTTGGAATCACATCATCTTTCGCACAAGAATCTCTACAAACGATCATACCAAGTCAAGGTTTCTCCATTTCCAGTCTTCTAAGAGGTGCATTGGGAATGATTGTGTTGTTAACACTTTCATACGTCCTCAGCAAAAACAGAAAAGCAATAAACTGGCGAACCGTTGGGTTTGGATTATTGGCTCAGTTAGCTCTTGCGATAGGCGTTTTAAAAGTCCCTTTTATTCAAAGTATCTTCGAATTCATTGGCAGTATTTTCATTTCGATATTGGACTTCACCATGGCAGGAACAAAATTCCTTTTCGCTTCCTTTGTTACAGGTGAAATTGAAGGTGCTTTAATGACATTTGCAGTATCTATTTTACCCACAATAATTTTCTTTTCTGCCCTTACCTCTGTACTGTTTTATTTAGGGATCATTCAAAAGGTTGTAAAAGGGATGGCGTGGCTTTTAACTAAGGCACTGCAAATATCAGGTGCGGAAAGTTTAAGTGTAGCCGGAAATATTTTTCTAGGCCAAACAGAATCGCCATTAATGATCAAAGCATATTTGGAAAAAATGACCAAATCTGAAATATTACTGGTCATGATTGGAGGAATGGCAACTGTTGCCGGAGGCGTTCTGGCAGCCTATATCGGATTTCTTGGAGGAGAGGACGAAGTCCTACGATTGTTTTATGCCAAGCATTTGCTTACAGCATCTGTTATGGCGGCTCCCGGAGCAATTGTAATTTCTAAAATCTTGTATCCTGAAGAAGAAAACATAGAATCGGAAATTGTGATCTCTCACGATAATATCGGATCAAATATTTTGGATGCCATTGCCAATGGAACAACTGAAGGCTTAAAACTAGCTGTTAACGTGGGAGCCATGTTATTGGTGTTTTTGGCGTTTATTGCCATGATCAACGGAATTTTAGGATGGGCAGGCGACATCACAACCTTGAATGATTGGGTCTTAAATAATACTGCATATTCAAAATTATCATTGGAATTTATACTTGGTTATTTATTTGCGCCTTTAATGTGGTTAATAGGAGTCGCCGCAGAAGATATGGCATTAATGGGGCAACTTTTAGGAATTAAATTAGCGGCGAGTGAATTTGTAGGATATATTCAGTTGGCAGAGCTCAAGAATGTCGCAAGTGTGACTCATCTTAATTACGAAAAATCCATAATTATGGCAACATACATGTTATGTGGTTTTGCGAATTTTGCGTCTATTGGTATTCAAATTGGAGGTATCGGATCTTTGGCTCCGGGCCAACGTAAAACATTATCAGAATTTGGATTAAGAGCTTTAATAGGTGGTACGGTTGCATCCCTTTTATCTGCAACAATTGCAGGTATGATTATTGGATAAAATCGTTAATAACTTTTTTATATAAAGTAAGGCTTCAATCTTTTTAGTTTGGAGCTTTTTTTTACTTTTAAATCCTTGAAAAAACATTATAAATGAAACAATATTTAGATCTTGTAAAACACGTTTTAGATAACGGAAATGAAAAGGCAGATAGAACAGGTACAGGAACAAAAAGTGTATTTGGCTATCAAATGCGATTCGATCTAAGTGAAGGGTTCCCCATGGTCACTACCAAAAAACTACACTTAAAATCAATAATCTATGAATTGCTGTGGTTTTTAAAAGGCGATACTAACATCAAATATTTAACAGAAAATGGTGTGAGAATATGGAATGCCTGGGCCGATGAAAATGGCGACCTGGGACCTGTATACGGACACCAATGGAGAAACTGGAATAATGATGAAATCGATCAGATAAAAGATATTATTCATTCACTTATAACTAATCCGGATAGTAGACGCATGATGGTTTCTGCATGGAATCCTTCGGTACTGCCTGATACATCAAAATCTTTTAGCGAAAATGTGGCTAACGGTAAAGCAGCACTCCCACCGTGTCATGCCTTTTTTCAATTTTATGTAGCTGATGGAAAATTATCCTGCCAGTTGTACCAAAGAAGCGCCGATATATTTTTAGGAGTACCATTTAACATTGCCTCTTATGCACTTTTAACTATGATGATGGCCCAGGTATGTGATCTACAGCCCGGGGAATTCATTCATACTTTTGGGGATGCTCATATTTACAGCAATCATTATGAGCAATTGCAATTACAACTTTCCAGAGATCCAAGACCATTACCTAAAATGATCTTAAATCCAGAAATTAAAGATATATTCAATTTTAATTTTGAAGATTTTACGCTTGTTGACTATAATCCGCATCCACATATTAAGGGTGCAGTTGCAGTATAAAAAAAAGGCTTTCTGAAATCAGAAAGCCTTTTTCAATTTGTGCATTAATCAATTACAGTTTTATAACTCCATTTTCAGATGCTGCGAAATCATTCCACACATATTCATCTGCTTGGTTGTCGTTTACGTAATTTCCATCAACAACATACTTAAATTCATATGATTTGTCTGATGGCAGATCAACGGTTCCCTTAAAGGTTCCATTTTTTAATTTTTTCAATGGTGTTGCTTTAACACTCCATTTGTTCCAGTCGCCTGCAACAGTTACTTTTTTTGCGTCCTTTGCTTCTATAGAAAATGTTACTTTACAAACTGGTTTGCTCTTTAAATACTGCTTTTTAATAGCCATGATAAATTATTTTAATTTTGCTGCAAATGTATAAAACAATTTATCGAATAATTATAAGAAAATTATAATATTTAAAATTATTATCAATTTGATAAAAAAGATTTTATATTAATTTAAAGTACCTATTTAATTATGGGTAAATTTGTAAAATTGATAATAGTTTTATCGAATATTTTTATTTCATTACAAACTAAAACGATTTCGTATTTTATTGTTTTTCAATAAAATAACAATGAAATAACTCAATAACAAAAATGTTGTTTTTAAATCAAATTAAAATGTATGTTTAGTAAAAAGAAATCCAAACCTCAAATTGATAAAGAGCAGTTAGAATTAATTCAAAATGCCCAGAGACGTATAAAACAAAAGAAACGACTTTACATGCATTTTGTCATTTTCCTGATTGGATCATTTCTTTTAATCGTGGCCAATATTGTTTTAGGTATTGGAAAAAAAATAAGGCCATTTGACCAGGATTGGTTTTTAATAGTGGTCATTTTATGGTTGGTCCTGTTGGTGTATCACTTTATCAATGTATTTGTTTTTAACAAATTTATGGGAAAAGAATGGGAGCAAAAGCAGTTGAATAAACTAGTTGAAAAGCAGAAAATTCGCATTGAAAAAATAAAATCCGAATTAAAAAAAGAATCTCCTCATATCGCTGAAAGTGAAGTATACAATGAAGAATTGAAAGCCAGGACTAAAACATCAGAATTAACAATTATTGCTGCTGCCGGGGAAAACGATGCCATTGGCAAGGATAATCAATTAGTATGGAATTTATCAGATGATTTGCAGCGATTTAAGGATCTAACTTCTGGACACCATATTATTATGGGACGAAAAACATTTGAAAGTTTCCCAAAGCCATTGCCAAACAGAACACATGTAGTCATTAGCAGGCAGGATGACTATGCTGTCCCAGATGGCGTATTCAAAGTAAATTCTCTGGAAGAAGCTATAGATATTGCAAAAAATGACTCCCAACCATTCATTATTGGAGGTGGAGAAATTTATAAACAAGCAATGAAATATGCCGATAAAATTGAATTAACCAGAGTACACGAAGAGTTTGAAGCAGATACCTTTTTCCCAAAAATTGATAGTAAAATCTGGAAGGAAGTGAACAATACATTCCATAAAAAAGATGCAGACCATGCCTATGATTTTTCTTATTTAACCTATGTTCGAAAGTAAATGACTGAAAAGGAAAAAATGTTATCCGGAGAGATGTATGATCCTCTGGATCCGGAATTAACTAAGGATCGTTTGCAAGCCAGATTACTGTTTCAGGAAATCAATCTGCTTAATGATAATGAAAAACAAAAGCGTAATAAATTATGTTATGACCTTCTGCAAAATGTTGGGAACGGACTTTGGATTGAACCTCCCTTCTATTGCGACTATGGTTATAATATTAAAGCCGGTAAAAATCTCTTTATGAACTTTAATTGCTGCATTCTGGACGTGGCAGAAGTAAAAATTGGTAATAATTGTATGATGGGACCAAGTGTCCAAATATATACAGCTACACATCCTCTTGAGGCCGATAAGCGAAATAGCGGGCGTGAATTTGCAAAGCGGATTTTTATAGGAGATAATGTCTGGATTGGAGGCCATGCTGTAATTAATCCGGGAGTTAGTATTGGAAACAATGTTGTGATCGGTGCAGGATCAGTCGTGACAAAGAGTTTTCCCGATAACGTATTTATTGCAGGAAATCCGGCCAAGGTTATAAAAACAATACAAAACAGCTGAAACAGATATGTTTCTGTTGTTAATTAATAATTCCTATTTTTGCAGCATTAAAACGTAAATTAGATGAATGCATATATTTTTCCGGGTCAAGGTGCGCAATTCGTTGGAATGGGTTTAGACCTTTATGAAAATTCAGAAATGGCCCAACACTTGTTTGAAGATGCCAATAAAATACTTGGTTTTCACATAACAGATATCATGTTTCAAGGCACTGCTGAAGACCTTAAACAGACAAAAGTTACCCAGCCCGCAATATTTTTGCATTCAGTGATTCTTGCTAAGACTTTGGGCGAAAATTTTAAACCAGATATGGTAGCAGGACATTCCCTAGGTGAATTTTCTGCCTTGGTTGCTAACGGAACCTTGACTTTTGAAGATGGACTAAAATTGGTATATAAACGGGCAATGGCGATGCAAAAAGCTTGTGAAATACAACCCAGCACAATGGCAGCCGTACTGGGATTAGATGACGATATCGTTGAAAAAATATGTTCTACTACTGATGGAATTGTTGTTGCGGCTAATTATAATTGTCCGGGACAATTGGTGATCTCAGGAGAAGTTAAGGCAGTAAACAAAGCATGTGAAACATTAAAACAGGAAGGTGCAAGAAGAGCTTTGGTTTTACCCGTTGGTGGTGCGTTTCATTCACCTTTAATGGAACCTGCCAGAGAAGAATTGGCAACTGCCATTGAAAATACATTATTCAGTAAACCAAATTGCCCAATTTATCAAAATGTCAATGCAAAAGCAGTGATTGATGAGACCGAAATTAAATCAAATTTAATATCTCAGTTAACAGCTCCTGTGCGCTGGACCCAGACGGTTCAGAACATGATAATGGATGGAGCAACCCTATTTACAGAGGTTGGTCCCGGAAAAGTGCTTCAAGGCCTGGTTAAAAAAATTAATAGCGATGCAGAAACCATATCTGCGTCCTTAGAAAACCATGCATAAATGAATTTCAAGCGAATAGCACTTGTATTTTCCTTGATTATTCTAAATATAGGATGTGATCAGATTTCCAAAAAAATGGTTAGAAATCAGGTAGATGTTCATTCCAAAACAGAATTGGTTGGAGACAATTTCATCCTGACCAATGTAGAAAATTCAGGAGCTTTTCTAGGAATGGGAAGTGAATTGAATCCTACAATTAAACTCCTTTTGCTTTTAATTTTGCCCGTTGTTGTTCTGTTGCTGGTTCTTTATTATTTGCTTACCAAAAAAGATCTGGATTCTTTAACTATTACAGGATTAAGTTTTATCGTTGGTGGCGGAATAGGAAATTTATATGACAGAATCCTTTACGGATCTGTTACCGATTTTTTCCATATAGACCTTGGCGGTATATTTAAAACAGGGATTTTCAATATGGCAGATGTATCCGTTATGGTAGGCATGGGATTCATCTTACTTTCGGGATTCACAAAAAAGAAACATGTACTACCTCATCCTGAGGCTTGATCAATTTTAATTATTATTTAAATAGTTAATTATTGTACTTGTTATAAATTCTATTTGATCATCTTCCAATTCCGTATGCATCGGTAAAGAAATAACTTCTTTAACCAACTGATTGGTCACTTGAAAATCAGATTCCTTATAACGTGAATCCTGATATGCTTTTTGGCTGTGAAGTGGAACCGGATAGTACACTCCACAAGGAATTCCATTATCATTTAAATGTTGCACCAATGCATCTCTGTCAACACCACTAATTTTCAAAGTATATTGATGAAACACATGGCAATCACAATTGGCGCAGATCTCTGTACAACTATTAGATAGTTTTGGTGTACTAATTCCTTTGACGCCTTGAAAAGCCTTGTTATATTTTATGGCAGCTTCTTGTCTGGCTTTATTATAAGAATTCAAATGCTTCAGTTTAATATTCAAAATAGTAGCTTGAATTGAATCCAAACGAGAATTGACCCCTACAACATCATGATAATACCGTCTGTACATACCATGATTAACAATTCCTCTGATGGTATGAGCCAATGCATCGTCATTTGTAAAAATGGCTCCTCCATCACCATAACAACCTAAGTTCTTGGAAGGAAAAAATGATGTTGCTCCCACATGACCTATAGTGCCTGTTTTCGCTTTTTTTCCATTGCTGTATGTATAATTGGCTCCAATTGCCTGCGCATTATCTTCTATAACAAATAAATTATTCTCTTTAGCAATTTGCATGATTGCTTCCATATTGGCACTTTGCCCAAATAAATGCACAGGAACAATAGCCTTGGTTTTAGGAGTAATGGCTTTTTTCAGAGCTTCAATATCTATATTGAAGTTATCCGGATCTACATCAACCAAAACCGGAGTTAAATGCAGTAACGCAATAACTTCAACTGTTGCAGCAAATGTAAAATCTGCAGTAATAACTTCATCTCCCGGCTTTAATCCCAGACCCATCATAGCAATTTGCAAGGCGTCTGTTCCGTTGGCACAAGGAATAACATGCTTGACTCCAAGGTATTCCTCCAAATTCTTTTGGAATTCATGAACTTTTGGTCCATTAATAAAAGCAGTTGAATTTATAACATCTAAAACTGAAGCATTTACTGACTCTTTAATAGCTTCATATTGACCTTTAAGGTCAACCATTTGTATTGTTTTCATAGAACGCGAAATTACAAAATTCGCAGTATTAAGCCATGAATTTATTGCAAAGAAATGTATTTTAGCAGCAAAGAAAACTAACTTGATTTCAGTTTACAATATTCTTATCCATCTTTCCGGCTTTTTTATTAAGGTCATAGGTCTATTTAATAAAAAAATTGAATTAGGTGTTAAAGGTCGAAGAGAAACTTTTAAACGATTGGAAAGTAATATAACAAAAGATGATCTTTGCATTTGGTTTCACTGTTCTTCCCTGGGTGAATATGAACAAGGCCTCCCAGTTTTCGAGGAAATACGAAAGATTTATCCTAACCATAAAGTCGTACTTTCTTTTTTCTCTCCTTCGGGATATGAGGTTAGAAAGAATTCACCAATTGCGAATATTGTTGTTTACTTACCTCTGGATTCCAGAAAAAATGCAAAAAGGTTCTTAAATGTGATTCATCCTGATCTTATAATATTTGTCAAATATGAAATCTGGCCAAATTATTTGAAAGAAATTTATGATAGAAAAATAAAAACTTTTTTAATTTCTGCTGTTTTTAGAAAGAGCCAGGTTTATTTTAAGCCTATTGGAAAATGGATGCAACAGTATTTAAAGGCTTTTGAGCATTTTTTTGTACAGAACGAACAATCCAAAATAATATTAAATTCTATTGGATTCGATAATGTGACCATTTCCGGAGATACAAGATATGACAGAGTAAGCAACCAGTTAAAAATAAACAATACGCTTCCTTTTATAGAAGAATTTATAGATGGGAAATTATGTTTTGTTGGAGGAAGCACCTGGCCGGAAGGTGAAGACTATATATGCAATTACATAAATTCAAATTCTTCACTTCCAATAAAGTATATAATAGCTCCTCATGATATCAAATCGAATCGGATTGCAGATTTACTTAAAAAACTGAAGGTATCAAGTGTTTTATTCTCTAAGAAGGAAAATAAGGATTTAAGAAAATTTAAGGTCTTTATAATAGACACGATTGGAATTCTATCAAAAGTGTATAGCTATTCAGAAATCGCCTATGTGGGCGGTGCTGTTGGCACTACCGGCTTACATAATATCTTAGAACCGGCTGTATTTGGAGTTCCAATTATTATAGGAAAAAACCATCAGAAATTTCCGGAAG
>CBDUIO010000052.1:0-12189 GCA_965367355.1 uncultured Flavobacteriaceae bacterium | reverse complement strand
ATTGGACCTTCTATAATCGATATAAATAAAATCTATATTGAGAAAAACGCAGATATCGTCCAATTCTTAAAAGGAGATCTAAGTCCTATTGTTGATACAGATCCGGGACAGGTGGCTGTCATGAAAGCTAATTTAGATGGATTTGTTAAAGACCTGAAAGAAAATGAATTGCAGGCATTAAAAGCCTATATGCTCAGCGTCAAATAATTTGCGTTAAAATGAATGAAAAGCACCTGATAATTAGGTGCTTTTTTTATTTCCACTTTATTCAATTTATAAGTAAAACAATCCTATTTTTGCATCATGTCGAGAAGAAATAAAAAACAAACCTTCACAAATATTGAGGTTATTGATGCCGGTGCCAAAGGAAAAACCGTTGCTAAAGCGCCGGATGGGAAAGTGATATTTCTTTCAAATGCTGTTCCGGGTGATGTTGTAGATGTCTTTGCTTTTAAAAAAAGAAGAGCTTACTATGAAGGTAAGGCAACCGTCTTTCATCAACTATCAGACAAAAGGACCAAACCCGTATGTGAGCATTTTGGGACCTGTGGTGGCTGCAAATGGCAGGATATGGCATATAGTCACCAATTGTTCTACAAAGAAAAAGAAGTGGTTAATAATTTAGTTCGTATTGGTCATCTTGATTTACCAGAAGTTTTGCCTATCATAGGATCAAAGAAACAATATTTCTACAGAAATAAAATGGAGTTCTCTTTTAGTGACAGCCGATGGTTAAGCCATGATGAGATAAGTTCAGATAAAGATCTTGGGGATAAAAACGCATTGGGATTTCATATTCCCGGTATGTGGGATAAAATATTGGATGTTAAAACCTGCCATTTGCAGGAAGATCCTTCCAACGCAATTAGAAATAAAATAAAATCCTTTGCAGTTGATAATGGTCTTGAGTTTTTTAATACGAGAAATCAAACCGGCCTTTTAAGAACCTTAATGATAAGGACCTCTTCCATTGATGAAATCATGGTTCTTGTGCAATTCTTCAAAGAAGACAAGGCAAAAAGGGAATTATTATTAGATTTTCTGGTCAATAAATTCCCTCAGATGACCTCATTGCAATATGTGATCAACAGCAAAGCCAATGATACTATTTATGATCAGGAGGTAATTTGTTACCATGGAAGAGATCATATTTTTGAACAAATGGAAGGTTTAAAATTTAAAATCAATGCAAAATCTTTCTACCAGACCAATTCAGAACAGGCCTTTGAGCTTTACATGGTAACCAGAGATTTCGCCGGACTTTCGGGAAATGAATTGGTTTACGACCTTTATACCGGGACTGGAACTATTGCACAATTTGTTGCGGGACAGTGCAAAAAAGTAGTCGGAATAGAATCGGTTCCTGAAGCAATTTCAGCTGCAAAAGAAAATGCACAATTAAACAATATTGAAAACGTTGAATTCTTTGTAGGTGATATGAAATCTGCGTTTAACGATACGTTCCTGGAAACGCATGGACAGCCTGATGTTATCATCACAGATCCGCCTAGAGATGGCATGCATAAGGATGTTGTTGAACAATTAATTAAAATAGGACCTGAAAAAATTGTTTATGTGAGTTGCAACAGTGCAACCCAGGCCAGAGATCTGGCATTATTGAATGAAATGTACAAAGTAACAAAGGTACAACCCGTAGATATGTTCCCGCAAACGCATCATGTAGAAAATGTTGTACTTTTGGAAAAAAGATAGCCATAAATTGGTTTGTAAAGTATGAAAAAACTTATAGCTCTGCTTCTACTCATTCTCGTTTTAAGTAATTGTGAACGAGATGATATTTGTCCTGAATCGACAGCTACGACTCCTAAATTAATTATCAGATTTTACGACATCACAGATCAAACCGAAACCTTGCGTGTTCTGAGTCTGCAGGTTCAAGGTGTTGGCAATGATGATATTTATCAGACAGCTGTTTCAACCGATTCACTCGCAATCCCTTTAAAAACTTACGAAAATACTACCAGTTTTATACTCCATAAAGAATATGCCGATGATGGTGAAGGAAATATTTCGGGTAACGAAGATATCATTAACATAACCTATAATGCTGAAGAAGTCTATGTTTCGAGAGCCTGCGGTTATAAAACTATTTATAACAATGTTGAATTATCTGTTGTTACAGATGAAGATAACTGGATTGAACTTATACAAATTGAAAACCCTTTAACAGTTGATAATGAAACAGCAGCGCATGTTCAAATATTTCATTAGTGGTTTCCTGATCCTTGTTTTTGCCAAAGTCCACGCGCAAAGCGATTCAAAACCGGCTGATTCTGTTGTTTACCAGCATAAATACGGTCTTCGTATTGGTGGTGATCTTAATAAGCTTGTACGCTCATTTGTTGACGACAACTATAAAGGGTTCGAAGTCAATGCCGATTACAGGATCACTAGAAACCTGTATGTCGCAGGAGAACTGGGAACTGAAGAAAAAACAACCGAACTTGAATTTTTAGATAATAAAACCACCGGAAGCTATTTTAAAGCTGGTGTTGACTATAATGTCTATGGCAACTGGTTTGGAATGGATAATTTGATATTTGGTGGCTTACGAGTTGGGATTGCATCCTTTAAACAGGAATTAAATGGATTCACCATTTATAATACAGATCATTATTGGGATGCCTACACAAATCCGGATACTACCGAGTTTAGTAACCTGTCTGCTATTTGGGCAGAAATGGTCATAGGATTAAAAGTGGAAGTTTTAAACAACCTTTATGTTGGATTTAATGCCCAGTTAAAGAACTTAATATCAGATGATCAACCAACAAATTATGAAAATATATTTATTCCCGGATTCAATAAAACTTATGACAGCAGTAGTATAGGTGTTGGTTTTAGCTACAATATTTCTTACCTTATTCCTTTGTATAAAAAGGATAAATAATGCAAAAAGAGGACATCATTCTTGCTCTGGAAGAAAAGCATCAAATTTTAATTAATTGGCTGACTAATCAGGAGAAAGATAAATGGGAACTAGGCCCAAAAGGCAAGTGGACAACTGGACAACAAGCCTTACATTTATTACATAGTATAGCTGCATTGAACAATGCCTTGAGCTATCCAAAATTTATCCTGAAATATAAATTTGGAAAAGCCAATAGGGAAGTTAGAGATTTTGAAACCATAGTAAAAAGATATCATGAACGATTGAAAGAAGTAAGTGGTGGTACTTTTGGTCCTTCAAAAAATATGAAAATTCCCAAGCTACATGACAAATCCTATTTACTTGACAGACTACAGACCGAGAACAAAAAACTTCAGTATAAAACCAAAAAATGGACCGATGAACAACTGGATTCATACGTGCTTCCTCATCCATTGATGGGCAAAATGCCTGTAAGGGAACTTATAATGTTTACTACCTATCACATTGAACACCACACCAAATCTTTGATGAAGGATTATTAATTATTGCGATTATTTTAGCAATTTTTTCACAACTGATATATATCATTGTAAAAAAAAGGATTTAATCCAATATTTGTGGCATGAAATAGCATACCATGAAGCGCTTAATAACATTGGGTTTATTTGCATTCTTTCTCTTATTTGGATGTGCCTCCACATCAGATCTCAAGGTTATTTCAGATTACGATCAAACTGCAGGATTTAATGACTTTCAGACCTTTGTTATTTGTGTTGAAGACCTGGTCGTTGACAATAGTAACTATCCCAAATATGACAATAATACGGTGAGGCAGTTAATTGGGAAAGAAATTGAAGGCCAGATGGAAAGTCTGGGTTATCGGACCAATGTCCTCAAACCCGAACTACAGGCCGGGTTCCAACTACTGGTAATTCAGGAAGAAGCGACATTTACCAATTGCGACTTGCAGGAAAACTACAAATATTGGCAAACCTGTACCATAAAAAATATTACATATACCGAACAAACTCTGGTTGTTTATGTATCCGATCTACAAAAGAATCAAGTGATCTGGCAAGCTTCCCTAACATGTGATATGAATAAACCTGAAAAACTCTTAAAAAATTATGTTATGGATCTGGTAGACAAACTATTTGATGAGTATCCTAAAACCAACTAATCCTAAGTTGAAAATAAAACTTTTAACATTAACCAATCTAATTTTAATCATGAAATCACGTTCATTAATTGCCCTGTTTATGCTTTTAACGCTCATTTTCAATTGTAAAAATGAAAAACATGAGCATTGGAGTTACCAGGGTGAAACTGCACCGGAACATTGGTCAGAAATCGAAAAAAACACGAGTTGTGATGGTCAAAATCAGTCACCAATTAACATCATTGAGTCCACTACTATTTTAAATCCATCGGCGAAAGATCTGGACGTTATGTATTCACCCAATACAATTTTAAAAAAAGTTGAAAATAATGGGCATTCCATTCAGTTTGATTTTAATCCCGGTGATTCTATACTGTATAAGCATGACATTTATTATTTAAAACAGATCCATTTTCATGAACCGGCTGAGCATTTGATTAATGGAGTCAAATTTCCTATCGAGATCCATCTTGTGCACCTTAGCCAGGATAACAATATTACTGTTTTAGGTATTCTAGGAATGGAAGGCGAAGAAAGTCAGTTGTTTGAATTTCTTGAAAGTTTTCTGCCTCTCGAAAACGGAGAAGAACGGATCATTGATCAAAATCTTGACCTGACTTCTTTATTTCCCGATAAAACTGATTTTTATTCCTACAGTGGCTCTTTGACGACTCCGCCCTGTACCGAGAATGTCAATTGGGTAATCTTTAAGGAGCCAATAATTATTTCTTTAGATGAAGTTCTGAAGCTCAAAAATAACATGCCTTTGAATAATTACCGAAACGAACAGCCTGTTAATGACAGAATCATCTACCATAATTTAGAATTGTAATAACATTTTAAAAATTTTAAATGCAAGAAACCTGGCTTAAAAAAAATTGGATCTTTAGTCTTTTACTGCTTTCGTTAATTTTTGCTGTTCTTGCCTTGAATACCTCTTATTTCCTTTTTAAATCAGGATCGGCAGGGATGGGTATCATTATATTGTTGATAATCTATTTTAAATCGGTTAAACCACATAAGGATCTGTGGTTTATCATTGGTGCCTTTTTATTTTCTATTATTGGCGATTGGTTTATGTCTCATAAAGGAGGAGATCCAATGCTATTCAGTAAAGGCATTGCAGCATTTTTTGTAGCGCATGTAGGCTATTTGCTGTATGCAGCCTATAACGGCAAAATGAAGTGGACCATTACAAGCATCTTGTTATTGGTGTTTTTAATCTATTTTTTCTGGTTGTTATATCCTGCCATTACTGATAAAGTACTTTTAATTGCTGCATTAATTTATCTGCTGATTTCCTGCCTGACCTTTGGTACCTCATTTGGTATAACCGGCAATCCTGTTGTAAAATGGGCTTATGTGTTTGGTATATTTCTGGTTGTTTTTTCTGATACCATCATATCCCTAACCGAATTTTTAGCTTATACAGCTCTCGACTTTTTAATACTACCAACCTATTATATGGCACATATAAGTATCACATTCGCTTTGATACAAAGAATGCAAAGAGAACAAACGAATATATGATTATCTTGAAAGGAAGGACATATCACTATTTCCTTTTCTGAAGCATCTTTAAATACATCGCTTCAACTTTAGCTCTAGCCCAAGGTGTTCGGCGTAAAAACTTTAGGCTCGATTTTACAGAAGGATCATGTGTAAAACAGCGAATATTGATCTCGTATCCCATATATTCCCAGCCATAATGAGCAACCAGATCGTTAATGATCTGTTCCAGTTTTACACCATGTAAAGGATTATTAATTTGGGATTCCATTATCGTCTTCTGTCATCGGATCGTCTGTCGGTATTTCGTTTTGGTCTTCTGTTATTGCGTTGTCTACTTCTGTTTTTTGAGGTATTTGAAGGATTAGGAGTCCCTGATTTTCTAGCGCGTCCGCTTCCCTGAACTTTTTTTATAGGCTCAGTTGAAGCATTTGGATCCGGTTCAAAACCTTCGATCACTTCAGAAGGAATCTTTATTCCAACCAGTTTTTCAATATCTCGCAGATAAGTGGTCTCATCGGCACTTACCAGTGATATGGCCTGACCACTCGCTCCTGCTCTACCCGTTCTGCCTATTCTGTGCACATAATCTTCTGAGATATTAGGCAGTTCAAAATTAACTACATGAGGTAACAAGGGTATATCTAAGCCTCGTGCTGCTATATCTGTAGCCACTAATACACTGATTTTTCCTGCTTTAAATCCGGCCAATGCCTTGGTTCTGGCTCCCTGACTCTTATTGCCATGAATGGCCATTGCAGAAATTCCGGCACTGATCATTTTTTTGCATAGCTTGTTTGCACCATGCTTTGTTCTGGTAAAGACAAGGACCTGTTTCCAGTTACCATCCAGAATTAATTTTATGATCAATCCTGTTTTTTTGCCTTTGGCAACACGATAGACTTTTTGGTCGATGGCATCAACGGTTGTATTCTCAGGAGTTGCCTCTACCTGAACCGGATGATGTAAAATACCATTTGCTAATTTCTTAATATCACGGGAAAACGTAGCAGAGAACATTAAATTCTGACGTCTTGAAGGAATCAGTTTCATGATGCGTTCTATATCTCGTAAGAATCCCATATCCAGCATTCTGTCGGCTTCATCCAGAACAAAGATCTCGACTTTGGCTAATGACACGATTCCCTGATTTTCCAGATCGATCAATCGTCCGGGAGTTGCAACTAAAATATCTACACCACGACGAAAATGAACTTCCTGTGGTCGTTGATTGACGCCACCAAAAATGACGGCTGAACGCAGATCTACAAATTCACCGTACTCTTTGACATTGGCAAACACCTGTGCTGCCAATTCTCTGGTAGGCGTTAATATCAAGGCGCGAACCGGTCTGTGCCTTAACGGTGGTTCCTGAGATAGTATTTGCAACATTGGCAAGGTAAAGCCTGCTGTTTTTCCTGTGCCTGTTTGTGCAGAAGCCAAAATATCCTTGCCCTCTAAAATTGGGGGAATCGCTTTTTCCTGTATAGGTGATGGCGTTGTGTATCCTTTTTTGCTTATAGCTTTAAGCAGGGCTTCGGATAAGCCCAGAGATTGAAATGACATAAAATGTGTTTTTGAAGCAAACACTATTTGTTTAGGTCACTCCTTTTAATTAGCTGCAAAGGTACGGTTAATTATTCGGCTCCTCTAATATTGTTTGAATTTGTCAGAGATTTACTCAACATCGTTTAACTCTTAACAGTTAACGGTACTTAAATATCAAGCCCCGTTTTTAGCTTAGAAATTGTTTTATTAATTTCATTTAAAGTTGACAAATATCATTTATTATTTCATATCTATTTATTAATTTCTCTATCATAAAAGATATAGATCATGATATCTGATATTAAATTTAAAAGCAAAGCCCCCAAAGAAATTGAATTCACTAAAGAACTTAAAAAACGGGTCCGCAGCTACTTCAAAGATTCAGGAATAAGTACTAAAGGTGACTTTAGCATGCACATCAAGTCCTTTGTAATGCTGGGACTTTATCTAATTCCTTTTATTATTCTGTTATCAGTTGAACTATCTGTTTGGTTCGCCCTGTTAATGGTTATTTTAATGGGTATTGGCGAAGCAGGTATTGGCATGTCGGTTATGCATGATGCGGTACATGGTGCCTATTCAAATAAAAAGTGGGTAAACAGATTGGTGGGATTCAGCATGTACTTACTTGGAAGTAATACAATCAACTGGAAAATTCAGCATAATATGAACCATCATTCGTTTACTAACATTTATGGCCAGGACCCGGACATATCAACTAAAGCTATTATTCGTTTAAGCGACCATGCGCCTTTAAAGAAATACCATAGGTTTCAGCAGTACTACGCATTTCCGTTATATGGCTTAATGACCTTATTAAAATTTTTTGGTGAGATTGGTACTTTTATTAGTTATAATCGTGAAGGCCTGATCAAAAGGATGAATGCAAAGCCAGCACTGGAGTTAGTAAAATTGATCTTTACCAAAATAATTTATTTGTTTATCATAATAGGTTTACCGCTTTTTTTAACTGAGTTTTCCATTTGGCAGATCTTAATTGGTTTTATGCTCATGCATTTTGTGGCAGGAATGATCATGAGTACTGTTTTTCAAATGGCTCATGTAGTTCAGGGTGCTTATCAACCCTTACCTGACCATGGAATCATACCATCCGGAAGGCTGGTCCACCAACTACAGGCAACCTCAGATTTTGGTAAAAAAGATGGTCTGTTGAGTTGGTTTTTAGGAGGCTTAGATTTTCAGGTGGAGCATCATCTATTTCCAAACATTTGTCATGTCCACTATGCAGCTATCGCTCCCATAGTGGAACAAACAGCCAGAGAATATGGGGTGACCTACAATACGAATCGCACATTTGCTCATGCCATAGTTTCGCATTACAAAAGGTTAAAGGAGTTGGGAGCATTTAATCAATCATAAGGAACTCATTACAAATTCCGATTTTTTAATTTTTTTGCTGTAAATGTCCTACTAGCTTTTCTCCACTTTGACTGTAACTTGATTTTGTAAGAATATTTGACGAACTTCGTTAAGCCAATTTGAAATAAATTGTTTTATCCCGATAGGTATCTGTTCTGTCCAGGGATGAAATCCATAAATATCATAAAGTTGTATGACAATTGGACCTAACCTTTCGATTAATGAACAAAGACGTTGATAATTTTCTGAGCAATCTTGACAAATGGCAGGACGAACTAATAAGACTTCGTGAATTAATCCTTGATTGCGGACTGAACGAAGATTTTAAATGGATGCATCCCTGCTATACCTTTAATGGCAAAAATATTGTTTTAATCCATGGATTCAAGGACTATTGTGCCATTCTTTTTTATAAAGGCGCCTTATTAAAAGATCCTAAAAATATATTGATGCGGCAAACTGAAAATACACAATCTGCCAGACAAATACGGTTTACGAATGTTTCGGAAATTCAAAATTTGGAGTCGACAATCAGAGATTATGTTCTTGAAGCCATTGAAATAGAAAAAGCCGGACTTAAGGTAAAAATGAAAAAAACTTCAGATTATGAAGTCCCCAGAGAATTGGATCAAAAATTTACGGAAAGCCCCAGGTTGAAAAAAGCCTTTAAAAATCTGACTCCGGGAAGACAAAAAGGCTATCTGTTACACTTCTCTCAACCTCTACAGGCAAAAACCAGAATATCAAGAATAGAAAAAAATACAGAGAGAATTCTCAATGGCAAAGGTTTAAACGATTGTGTCTGTGGTCTCTCCAAACGAATGCCTAATTGTGATGGCTCACATAAGCAACTAGAAGAAACCAAATAGAACCTTGGCAACTACTCAATACAAATTCTGCTTCTTAGCCTTCTTACTGCCTTCATAAATGTCATATTTACAAAAGCGCGCTTCCAGCTTAGCATTGAACAGTTTAATTTTTCTGGAAGGCCTTAAGCCAACAAACTTCAAAGCCTCTAAATTGGAGGTGATAAACCAGGCTTCGGTATTAGGATATCCTTGTTTTAAAGTGTTGCCAATATTACTATAGAATTCTTCAACATTTAAACTCTCCAAACGCTCACCATACGGCGGATTAAAGACCATGTGCAGTTTTTCTTCTCCTCCTTTTTGAGTTTTAAAAAAGTCCTCGTGCTTAATGGTTATAAATTCATCTAAATGCGCATTCTTTATATTTTCTCTGGCCTTACTCACGGCAGAAGGCGACTTATCATAGCCTATGATCTTATGATGAAAGTCACGCGTTTTACCCAACAGGGATTCTTCAATTTTTTCAAAAAGGTCCACATCCCAGTCCTGCCAGCGTTCAAAAGCAAATTCCTTGCGCATCAAATTAGGCGGAATATTACAGGCAATCATGGCTGCTTCGGCTAAAATGGTTCCGCTACCGCACATGGGATCCATAAAATCGGTTTGTCCGTCCCAACCGGACAACATGATCATTCCAGCTGCCAGTACTTCATTTATTGGTGCGATATTGGTGGCCGTTTTATAACCTCGTTTGTGCAGGGAATCTCCCGAGCTATCCAGTGAGATCGTGCACATTTGCCTGTCGATATGTACGTTGATCTTTAGGTCCGGAAACTGAAGATCGACATCAGGCCTTACTCCGGTTGTATTCCTGAACTTATCTACTATGGCATCTTTGGTCTTTAAGGCGATATACAGGGAATGTGTAAAAATTTGCGAATGTACTGTGGCATCAATAGCTAAGGTCCCTGTTGGCTTGAGATATTGATCCCAATCCATTTTATAAACCTGATCATACAGGTCCTGTTCATTAGATACCCTGAAGGATTTAATGGGTTTTAAAATTTTAATGGCAGTACGCAATCCTAAATTGGCTTTATACATAAAACCTGTATCACCGGAAAAGCTCACGTTCCTGATACCTGATTTTACGTCCCTTGCTCCCAGTTGAATTAATTCCTTTGCTAAAAGTTCTTCAAAACCAAATAAGGTTTTGGCAACCATTGTAAAATTATTCTCCATTATTTACGCCTAATAGATTGCAAAAATACTCTATTTTTGCTTGAAACTTTATTTAATAGAAAAATAGGTTAAGGATTGAACAATTGTTGGAGCTCTTTTTGTCTCCTCGAACGCTCCCGATGGCTATGGGTACGAGAGTTACATGGCAAAAAAGCGACTTGTGAAAGCCTGACTTTTTTGAGTAAAACGAAAAAAAGGAACCACCAAATAAACGAATGATAAAAGACAAATCTACCTGGTACGCTTCTTGGTTTGACACACCATTCTACCATATATTATACAAAGACAGGGACCATGAGGAGGCAGAAGCTTTCATGCATAACCTGACTAATTATTTAAATATTCCTGAAGGCGGAAAGATCCTGGATCTGGCTTGCGGCAAAGGCAGGCATGCTGTTTATTTGAATTCTATTGGATATGATGTTACAGGAGTGGACCTGTCTGAGAACAGCATTAAATTCGCAAAACAGTTTGAGAATGAAACACTGCATTTTGCGGTTCATGATATGTGTAAACCTTTTAATGATCGTTTTGATGCGGTTTTTAATTTGTTTACCAGTTTTGGGTATTTTGAAAATGAAAAGGATAATTTGAACACGATCAAGGCTATTAAAGCCGACCTGAATGTTGTTGGATTTGGGGTTATTGACTTTATGAACAGCGATTATGTAATCAATAATCTGGTGCCGGAAGAGACAAAAACAGTAGAAGGCATTGAATTTAACTTAAAACGTTTTGTTCGAGACGGATATATTATAAAAGAAATTAGCTTCTTGCATGAAGGCGATGATTATAAATATGAAGAGCGAGTGAGGGCTTTTACACTGGCCGATTTTGAAGATCTTTTCGAAAAGGCAGGTGTTTACCTGTTAGATATATTTGGTGATTATAAATTGCGTAAATTTGATGCTCAGGAGTCCAGTCGTTTAATAATGATATTCAAATGATGGTTTATTTATTACCTATTTTAGCTGTTGCTTTTGGATTTGGATTTGTTGCTTTATTCAATCCGACGAATCAAAAAAATCTTCGGCTTTTACTGGCATTTAGCGGTGCCTTTTTACTTTCTATCACAGTTTTTGAGTTAATACCGGGCATTTATAACGGGAGTAATGGCAGGACTGTTGGTTTGTTTATCATGCTGGGGATCTTGCTTCAGATATTTTTAGAATTCTTTTCAAAAGGTGCAGAGCACGGACATGTGCACGTATATAATAATGAAAACATCTTTCCATGGGTTCTGTTCATTAGTTTGAGCATTCATGCCATTTTGGAGGGCTTTCCTTTAAACTCAAATGATAATTTATTATTTGGTATCATCATCCATAAAATACCAATTGCAATTATTTTAACCTCCTTCTTTTTCGCATCCAGCTTAAGCAATATTAAAACCATAATATTTTTGATCCTGTTTGCTTTAATGACACCCCTGGGGAGTATGATAAGCGAACAAACCACTTACTTTGCCAGTTATGAAACCCAGATAACAGCATTGGTAGTTGGTATTTTACTGCACATTAGTACGACCATTTTATTTGAGAGTGACAAAGGGCACAAATTCAATATTACGAAGCTTCTGGTTATTATTGCCGCTATTTCTATTGCGTATTTTTTATAAATGTTCAGTAAAGAAGAATCAAAAAGAATAA